>NZ_SISL01000690.1:0-2149 GCF_004307965.1 Verrucosispora sp. SN26_14.1
GTATCAGAGACAGGCGCCGTCGGGCTGCGGCGGCCCGGCCGGCAGCCGCCCGATCCCCGCGCCCACCAGCGCTACTCCGACGGCCGCGACCAGCGTGAGCAGAACGCGCCCCCCGTGGTATGCCCGCACGGTCACCTCCGATCGCGAGAGTCAGACGGCTGTCGGGACACCTGCCGTGCGGTATCCCTCGGGTGCCCGCACCGTGGCGTACGGCGCGGGCACCCGTCGCAGGATGGATGGGGTGTGCCGGCGCGTCAGAGACGCGCGGCGGCCTCGGCGTGCCGGCGGCGGCGGGCCAGGATGACGCCGCCACCGAGTGCGGTGGCGATCAGGGTCGCCCCGGTGGTCAGGGTGCCGAGCCCGTCGTCGCTCGTGCGGCCCCCGGCCTGGGCGCCACCGATCGGGGTGACCGTGAACGTGGTGCTGCCGTCCGAGGTGCCGTCTCCGCAGGTGGCGGCCACCGTGTAGGTGCCGAGGGTGAAACCTGCGGTGAACAGTTCGGCGCTCAGGCCGCCGCCGGCTGCGGCGGTGGTGGAGCGTACGTTCTGGTCCCGATCGGGTCCGGTGACCCGGAACAGCGCGTCACCGGTGCTCGGGTTGCAGGTGGTCGCGGTGAGCACGACCGTCCCCCCGACCGGGGTCGTCGCCGGTGACACCGTGGTGTCCGCCCAGGCGACTCCGGGCATGAGCAGCGCGCCCAAGGCGATGCTGCCCGCAGCCGGTACGAGAACTCTGGTTGCCTTCATACGCGTCTTCCCTCACTTTTCGTCCGCTGACTGCGTGGGACGTCGTTCGGGTGGCCAACTCCGCGACTAGCACCGGTGTGCCCAACACTAGGTGGGCTTGGGACCCGATCCGGTGAAAATGAGAAATCTTCGTTGCCGTCACGTGTCCGCCCGACCGCCTCGGGCGTCGCGGAAGGTCCCGCCACGGGCCCGGCGGTCCGGCGCATCCGGTCGATGTCGGCCTGCCGCGCAGTGGGACCGGTGGGCGGAAGGCGAGGTCGACACGGAGTCGCGCCGATCGTGGCAGCCGTCCCGTTCCCACCACCCATTCCCCCAAGTCCCCCCGCCCCAGCGCGCCCGGCCCCGGCCCGGCCCTGGCACCGCCCGGCCTTGGATGAGTTGATCAAGAGGTTTGCGTCGCGATTCCTGTCGTGCTTGCACCAAAACTTCTTGATCAACGGGGTTGGCGTGCAAGGCGGGCGACGGCGGAGATGGGCTGGCGCGCTGTTTGCGCCGAATGTTCGGTTCGCTGGTGGCCCGTGGGTGGGGGTTGGGTGGAATCCGGGGTGGGGTCGGGGCGTTGTAGTCGGGTGGCTGACCGCGCAGGACCGCATGCGCCGGGCAGGTCGCGGACGAATTCTCGCTCCGCCGGATTGGTGGCGGGCGGGTGTCGGAATGGCTTGGCCCGGTCGGTGGTTATGCCTGGTCGCGGCGCCGCGTCAGGCTTCCGGATGGCCGGGGAATGATGCGGGCTGGCGGGTGGTTGTGTATTGACCCGACGCCGCAAAGCCTGGTCCGGTGATTCCCCTTCTCGGACCTGTGTGCGTCGGATTTCCCCTTTCTTCTAGCGCCTGACGGCGTTTGCGTCACTCTCAATCCCCCTGTGGGTGGCGTCTACCCCCGAATGGAGCTTGTGATGAACTCGAAGCTGTTGCGTAAGAGTGTTCTTGGTGTTGCTGGTCTGGCGTTTGCTGGTGGTGTGTTCGCTGGTCCGATCGTGCAGGCTGACGCCACCCCCGTCACGGCTGGTTCGTTGGTGGCGGTGCAGGCGGACAAGCCGGACTCCGGCAAGCTGGTGCCGCATGGTGTGCAGGGTGCCCAGTCGCGTATCGATCTGGACGATGAGCAGGTCGGCAACGCGAAGGCGATCATTGCGGCGACGAAGAAGGCCGGTATGGACGAGCGTGCCGCCGTCATCGCGATCGGCACCGCGTTTCAGGAGTCCAAGCTGGAGAACCTGGGTCACCTCGGTGACCGCAACGACCACGATTCGCAGGGCTTGTTCCAGCAGCGCCCCTCCAGTGGTTGGGGCACGGTGGAGCAGATCACCGACCCCGAGTACTCCACCCTCGCGTTTCTGAAGGGTTTGAAGCAAGTCGACGGCTGGGAGGACATGCCGTTGACGGTGGCGGCGCAGACGGTGC
>NZ_SISL01000691.1:0-2120 GCF_004307965.1 Verrucosispora sp. SN26_14.1
GTCCAGCCCGGCGGGCTCCGGTTCGACGCCGGCGGCCAGGCACTGAAGGCGGGCGGCGCCTCGGCCGGCGTCTTCAGCGTGATCGGCACCGACAACCGGGTCCGCGTCGACCCGACCACGGTCTTCCCGTCCCGGGCCATCGTGCAGATCGTCCGGACCACCGGCGGCTCCACCTGGGGTTGCACCGGCTGGCTGTACGGGCCCAGCATCGTGGCCACCGCCGGGCACTGCGTCCACCCGGGTGGTGGTGCCAACGGCGGCGGCGGCAACGGCTTCTACCCGCGCGGCGACTTCCAGATCATCCCCGGCCGGAACGGGGCGTCGACGCCGTACGGCACCTGCACCGCGACCCAACTGCTCTCGGTCACCGGCTGGACCCAGGACGGCAGCGAGACCAACGACTACGGCGCGATCCGGCTCAACTGCGCCGCCGGCAACACCACCGGCTGGTTCGGTTTCTGGTGGCAGAGCGCCACGTTGACCGGCACCGCCAGCACGGTCAGCGGCTACCCGTGCGACAAGACCTTCGGGCAGCAGTGGCGGCACGCCGGGCAGACCATCCAGGTCACCCACGACCGGCAGGTCTTCTACCAGAACGACACCTTCGGCTGCCAGAGCGGCAGCCCGGTCTACCAGACCCGCCCAGCCGGCAGCTCGTTCTGCGCCGGCGAGTGCGTGATGGCCATCCACGCGTACGGCGTGCACGGCTCCGCACCGCACTCGACCAACAACCACGGGACCCGGATCACCGAGTCCGTCGCCAACAACCTGGTCACCTGGCGAAACGGCTGACCGGAATCGGACGTGGGGTGGGGGTGAACCGCCCCCACCCCACGGAACCGCCGGCCACTGCGGCACGTCTCAACAACTGTCCGTCACGAGAAGCGAGGGAGCAGTTATGGGCGAGCGAAGCGGGGTTCCGGCATGACCAGGGAGCGGCTCGGGGCGCTCGCACTGCTGGTGGCCGCGCCGTTGCTGATCGGGGCCGGCCTGCTGGCGTGGCACGGCGACCGGTCGGTTTCGGACGACGGCCCGGCAGCACCTCCACCCCGCAGTGCGACCACCGGCATCGTGACCGGCGCCGCCGCCACCGCCACCGGTGATCCGGTGCAGGGTGCCGCCGTCCTGGTCGAGTCGCTCGACGACCCGGCACCGGCGATCCCCGAGATCGGCGTCCTCACCGGCGACACCGGGCGGTACGAGTGGCGGCTCCCGCCCGGCCGGTACGAGATCGTCGTGGACACCGGCGAGCGGACGAGCGAGCCGCAGACCGCCACCGTCACGGCCGGCGCGGTCACCACTCTCGACTTCGTCCTGCGCTGACCGCCCGGTGACACCCGGCTCGGGCCGACCCGGTCAGCGGGCGGCCCGGAAGGCGCGCCCGACCTCGGTGGTCTGGCCGCCGGGACGGAACAGGCCGGTCTGGTCCTTGTCGCTGGCGGGCAGCCCGAACCAGGCGTACCGGTGCAGCCAGGGCAGTCCACGCAACATCCGGGTCGCCTCGGTGAGGAACGCCGCCTGCTGCGCCTGGGTCGGGAAGCGGACCCCGTTCGAGAAGTCGATCAGCGCGAACTCGGTGAGCCAGATCGGCAGCCCGTACCGGTCGTGCACCGCCTGGAGGTAGGAGCGGAGCTGGCCCACCGCGTTGGCGGTGCGGAAGTCGCCGCCGTACCAGTGCAGGGCGATGAAGTCGACCCGCAGCCCGCGTTCCTTCACGCCGGCCATGAAACGGTCGAGCCACTCCCCCGGCCGGTCCCCGCCCCAGGCCACCGCCGGGCTACCCAGCGGCAGGCCGGTCGCCTCCAACTGCGGCCACAGGTCCAGCGCCCGCTCCACGCTCATGTTCGCCTGGCCGTTCAGGTCCGGCTCGTTGAACCCGAGCAGGTACTTCCCGTTCTGCCTGGCCTGCCGCAGGTTGGCGGCGGTGACGCTGTCCGCGCCCCAGATCATCGGCACGAACTCGCTGCCGCGCGGGGTGGTGACGCCGGGGTGCGCGACGTTCCAGGTGTAGTACCAACTCGCCCCGGAGTCGGCGAGCGCCCGGTCGACCCCGTCGAAGGTCCAGACGCCGACGCCCTTCTTCGTCGAGGTGGCGGCGGGCCTGTCTCTTATCCACCTCT
>NZ_SISL01000692.1:0-2147 GCF_004307965.1 Verrucosispora sp. SN26_14.1
GCCGGCACGGGCGGGCGGGCCGGTCGACGGCGAGGGCCCCGCCTCGACCCGGATCATCCAGGTCGGGGCGGGGCCCGTCGTCGTCAGCAGCGGGTCACTTACCGCCGGCGAGCTTCTCCCGCAGAGCGGCGAGCGCCTCGTCGGTGGCCAGGGTGCCCGCAGGCTCCTCGGCCTGACGGCTGGGTGCCGCGCTGGTCGAGGTGGTGGTGCCGGTCGGGGCGGGCTGCGGGTTGGCAGCGGCCTCGGCCTCGGCGGCCCGAGAGGTCTGCACCTGCTTCTGGTGCGCCTCCCAGCGCTGCCGCGCCTCGGCGTACTGGTTCTCCCAGGTCTCGCGCTGCTTGTCGTACCCCTCGAGCCACTCGCCCGTCTCCGGGTCGAAGCCCTCCGGGTAGATGTAGTTGCCCTCGTTGTCGTACGTGGCAGCCATGCCGTAGAGGGTGGGGTCGAAGTGCTCCTCGCCCTCGACGAAGCCCTCGTTGGCCTGCTTGAGCGACAGCGAGATCCGGCGACGCTCCAGGTCGATGTCGATGACCTTGACCATGACCTCGGAGCCGACCTGCACGACCTGCTCGGGGATCTCCACGTGGCGCTCGGCCAGCTCGGAGATGTGCACCAGACCCTCGATGCCGTCGTCGACGCGGACGAACGCACCGAACGGCACGAGCTTGGTGACCTTACCCGGCACGATCTGCTGGATCGCGTGGGTGCGGGCGAACTGCCGCCACGGGTCCTCCTGGGTCGCCTTCAGCGACAGCGAGACCCGCTCGCGGTCCAGGTCGACGTCCAGGACCTCGACCTCGACCTCCTGGCCCACCTCGACCACCTCGGAGGGGTGGTCGATGTGCTTCCAGGACAGCTCGGAGACGTGCACCAGACCGTCCACGCCGCCGAGGTCGACGAACGCGCCGAAGTTGACGATCGAGGAGACGACGCCCTTGCGGACCTGCCCCTTCTGGAGCTTGTTGAGGAACTCGGTGCGCACCTCGGACTGCGTCTGCTCCAGCCAGGCACGGCGGGACAGCACCACGTTGTTGCGGTTCTTGTCCAGCTCGATGATCTTGGCTTCGAGCTCACGGCCGACGTACGGCTGCAGGTCGCGCACACGCCGCATCTCGACCAGGGAGGCGGGCAGGAAGCCGCGCAGCCCGATGTCGAGGATGAGGCCACCCTTGACCACCTCGATGACCGAACCGCGGACGACACCGTCCTCGTCCTTGATCTTCTCGATCGTGCCCCAGGCCCGCTCGTACTGCGCCCGCTTCTTGGAGAGGATCAGCCGACCCTCCTTGTCCTCCTTCTGGAGGACCAGGGCCTCGATGTGGTCACCGACCGAGACGACCTCTGCCGGGTCCACGTCGTGCTTGATCGACAACTCACGAGAGGGGATGACGCCCTCGGTCTTGTAGCCGATGTCGAGCAGGACCTCGTCCCGATCGACCTTGACGACGGTGCCTTCGACAATGTCGCCGTCGTTGAAGTACTTGATGGTCTCGTCGATCGCGGCGAGGAAAGCTTCCTCAGAGCCGAGATCGTCGACGGTGACCTTGGTGGCGCTCGAGGGGGCCTCGATGCTGCTCGTCATGTGGGCGGTTGCTCCGGTCGGATGGTGTGTCACAGCAGGCTGGTGTCGCGGTGACCTGTGCGCGCCAACGGATCCGCCGGCGGACCCACCACCCGGAAATCGCTGAACGAGATCGTGATGTGACTCCGTCGACCGCGCACCTGCTCCCTGCCGAGGCACGCGATCCGCGAGCGCATCGTCTACCCTACCCGCTGCATTACCACAGCGTGCAAGCCCTCCCGTCTCCTCATCACCTCACCACCCGCGAAAGCGGAGATTTCGGCCAGCCGACACCACGACACCCCGGCCCACCGCCGCCCCACCCCCTCCCGACGCCCTAGCGTGAGCGGGTGAACGACGACAACCGGGTGACCCGGCGCCGGGTCGGCGACGCCGAGATCCGCCGCGCCAACCGCCACTGGTGGGACACCGACGCCGACGCCTACCAGGCCGAGCACGGGGCCTTCCTGGGTGACGTGGACTTCGTCTGGTGCCCGGAGGGGCTGCGCGAGGCCGACGCCCGGCTGCTCGGCGAGGTGGCCGGACGCCGGGTGCTGGAGGTCGGCTGCGGCGCGGCGTCCTGCGC
>NZ_SISL01000693.1:0-2139 GCF_004307965.1 Verrucosispora sp. SN26_14.1
GTGTTGGCCACCTTGGACGGTCGGCCGGACCTCGCCGGTGAACTGCGGCGACGCGGCCTGGTGCGGGCCGGGGACCTGGCCCGCGCGGGTGTGCCGGTGCACGTCGCCCCGGTGGCGGGGGACTGGCTGGCCGATCCGGAGCACTGGGCGCGGCTGACCGCGCGGCTCACCGAGGCGGTGACCCGGCACTCCCGGGAGCATCCCCTGGAGGCGGGCGCCCCGGTGGAGGTGCTGCGCCGGCAGCTCGACCTGCCCGACCGGGTGCTGGTCGAGGCGCTGGTGCGGGCGCCGCTGCGGCTGGCTGCCGGTCGGGTCGGCGCGGCCGGGGCTGATCCGCTGCCGGAGCCGGTGGCCCGCGCGGTGGCGTTGGTCCGCGACGACTTCGCGGCGTACCCGTTCCGGGCTCCGGACGCCGACCGGCTGGCCGCCGTCGGGCTCGGGGTCCGCGAGATCGGCGCGGCGGTACGGGCCGGCGCGCTGCTGCGCCTGACCGGCAACGTGCTGCTGCTGCCCGGCGCGCCGCAGCAGGCGGTGCGGGTGCTCGCCGCGTTGCCGCAGCCGTTCACGCTCAGTGCCGCCCGGCAGGCCCTGGACACCACCCGCCGGGTGGCGGTGCCGCTGCTGGAGCTGCTGGACCGGCAGGGCCGGACCCGCCGGTTGCCGGACGACGCCCGGACGGTGGTCGACGCGGATTCCACCGATCGGCCGGCAGCCGGGCGTCCCGGACGCCTACCGTGACGCCATGGACCCCTCCGCGGTCTGGCGGGACCGGCAGCACCGCTGGCGGATCGAGGCGTACCGGGCACCGGACCTGAGGTTCGCCATCTTCGCCACCAACGGCACCACCGAGTCGGCGCCGCTGTGGTTGTTCGGGATGTCGGCGCTGGCCCGCTGGCTGATGAGCCACAAGATCTCACTGGACGACCTGGAGACCGACTGATCGCCCAGTCGGGGGACAGACCAGACGAAAACCGGCATCCAAGCCTGTTCGGCTCTATCGTGCGACGGATGAAGGACCGAGGCATCCGCAAGGTCGTCGCGGTGCTGGCCGGCCTCGCGGTGATCTACTTCGGCACCACCGGCCGATCGGAGACCGAAGGCAGCGGGATCTCCGGGGGACTGGTGGTGCTGGCTCTGCTCGCCGCCCTGCTGGTGTGGCACCTGACCAAACCCGGCGACGCCTAGTGACGCCGGTCAGCGGGCCGCCACGCTCCGGTTGAGCTGCCCCACCGACTCCTCGCCGAGCGCCACCCGCACCAGCGCCGAGGCGAACCGGCCGAAGTCGTCGTCGTCGACCAGCCCGGCCAGCCGGTCGGGGGTGGCCGGCAACCCGAGCCGCTTGGCCCCGGCGACCGCCCGCCGGTCGGCGTACGGGCGCAGCTCCGGCCAGACACTCTGCACCTCGCGCAGGAAGATGTCCGCCCCGGTGGGCCCGATGCCGGGGAACTCGGTGAGCAGTCGGCGCAGCGCCGTCGGGTCACCGTCCGCCTCCCGGTGCAGCCGTCGCAGGTCGCCGTGCCACCGGTCGAGGCAGAGCCGGGCGCCGGTGCCGAGCATCGTCGCGGTCCGCTCGTCGTAGCGGCGGTAGTGGCCCCGCCCGAGCGCGTCGACGCGCTGCTGCCACCGCGCCGCCTCCATCGCCTGCGGGGTGCGGTAGCCGGCGGCGAAGAGTTCCCGGGCCGCCGCCACCGCCACACCGGCCCGGATCCGGGTGCTCAACAGCGTGACGAGCACCAGCAGCTGGTACAGCGGCGCGGGCCGGTCGGCGAGGGTGATCCCCGCCTCCTCGGCGTACGTGCGCCGGGTGAGCAGGGCCCGTGCCATCTCGCGGTGATCGCCCATCTCGCGGGAGTACCCGTTGTGGCCCGGACTAGCCCGATCGCCGCAGCCGGTTCCAGGTGGCGGCGGCCGTCACCCCGTACGCGAGGTGCGGCACGAGGTCGGCCAGCCAGTCGACGCGCCGCCAGGTGCGCGGGTCGGTGACACCGAGCAGCGTCAACGACCCGTCGGAGAGCGTCATCGCCCCGCCGCCGAGCAGAGCGGCGGAGCGCAGGATCGGCTGCCGCCGCCCACGGGTCAGCGCGGCGAAGCCGACGGCGGCGGCCACCCCGAGCCCGTACCCCATCAACGCGCCGAGCC
>NZ_SISL01000694.1:0-2126 GCF_004307965.1 Verrucosispora sp. SN26_14.1
AGCGGGCGCTGCGGGCGGGGCCGCCACCGGCCAGCCTGGCGCACCTCGCCGACGACGAGTACGCCGCCCTGGTCGCCCGGCGCGGTGAGCTGATCGACAGCGCGCTGGCCGACCTGGCGCACCGACATCCGGCCGCCCGGGACTACACCCCGGCCCAGACCGACTCGACGGTCAGCGACCTCGGCCACGTCCTGGACTTCCTGGCCGCCGCGCTCTACGTCGACGACGACACGCTGTTCACCGAGTTCGTCGAGTGGATGGCGGCCGTGCTGGGCAGTCGCGGGGTGCCGGAGTCCGCCGTGGACACCGTCCTGAGCCACTACGCCCGCGTCCTGCAGGACTTCCCCCGCGCCGCCGGATACCTGCGGTCGGGCCGCGCGGTGGTGGCGGCGCGCTGCGCCCGTCCGGCACCCGCCGAGGCGTAGGATCCGGCCGGCTGTCAGGCTGGCTCTATACTTGCGCCACTGCAAGCATCCGTCTCTGGACGGCGGGAGGGATCACCGTGACGTTCACCGTCACGTACGCCGAGCGTCTCGGTGGCGGGCCGACCCGCCTCCGGCTCGCCGGCGAACTCGACATGAGCAGCGCCGGGCAACTCACCGCCGTCATCGAACGGCTGGCCGACGCCGGTGAGCGCCGGCTGCTGGTCGACCTGACAGACCTCACGTTCTGCGACTCGACGGGCATCTCGGTCTTCGTCCGGGGAGACAACCGGGCGGCGGCCGAGGGCGGCTGGTTGCGCGTCACCGGCGCCACCGGCCGGGTGCAGCGGGTGCTGACGGTGACGGGTCTCGCCGAGGTGCTGGGGTACGGTGCTGACGCCGTCGACCCGGCGGCCACCGACCGCCCGGGGATGGGCTAGATTTCCCGCCAGCGCGGGGCCGAGAGGTCCCGCCCTCGCCGACCTGAGGGCAGGTAACGATGGGCGCACGCACCCTTGACCCGGTACACATCCTCGTCGTCGACGACGATCCGGGTGACGTGCTCATGATCGAGGAGGCACTGGCCACCTCGACCGTCGACAAGGTCATCGACGTGGTCAGCGACGGCCAGGAGGCGATGGAGTTCCTGCGTCGCGAGGGGCGGCACACCGGGGCGCACCGGCCGGACGTCATCCTGCTCGACCTGAACATGCCCCGGATGGACGGGCGTCAGGTGCTGGGCGAGGTCAAGAACGACGAGGACCTGCGGACCATCCCGATCGTCGTGCTGACCACCTCGAACGCCGACACAGACATCATCAGCAGCTACACGCTGCAGGCCAACGCGTACGTCACCAAGCCGATCGACCTGGACGACTTCAACGACGTCGTGCACCGCATCGACGAGTTCTTCGGCCGGGTCGTCGTGCTGCCCAAGCGCGTCTGACACGTCACGTCGCGGTCGGGTCCGTCTCCGCCGGTCCGGCCGACGTCCCCGCCGGTCCGGCCGACGTCCCCGCCGGACACCAGGGACGGGCCGGACCGGCGACGGCGCGTCAGGTCAGTGCCGCCACGATCGTCTCGGCCCGCTGCTCGTGCTGCGCGTACGCGTACGGGTAGGCGGAGATCTGCACCGCCTGGGCGGCCAGCGTCATGCTCATCTGCTGCCAGCCCGGCACCTTCACCAGCGCCTCGTAGAAGGCACGTGAGGCGTAGGCGGGCCGCATCAGGTCGCGTACGGTGCCCCAGCCGCTGCTGGGCCGCTGCTGGAACAGTCCGACCGAGTCGTGGTCCCAGCCGATCGCCTGGTGCGGGTAGTTCTGCGACTCGGGCAGCACGCCGCTGGCGTAGTTGAGCAGCGTGCTCTCCTGCATGGCGGTGGCGACGGCGACGACGAGGCCCTGCCGCGGGATCTTGAGGTCCACGCCGACGTCCACGATCACCTTGGCGTTGTCCATCTGCGCCTGGGTCAGTCCGGCGACCGGCCTGGGTCGCGCCGGCGGGGCGGGCGTCGTCCTCTTGGGCTTCGGGGAGGTCGTCTTCTTCGGCGTCGGCGAGGCGCTCGGCGACGCGCTGGGGCTCGGGCTGGGCGGCGTGGGAGAGGGGCTGCGGTCGAAGGAACGGGAGGCGGGGTCGTCCTCGGCGGCCAGGGCGCGCTCGGCCACCGCATCGGCGACCCGGGCCCGGGGCGGTCTCTTATACCCA
>NZ_SISL01000695.1:0-2068 GCF_004307965.1 Verrucosispora sp. SN26_14.1
ATATGTGTATAAGAGACATTCTTCGAGCTGTTCGATGGTGGCCTGGGCGCTGGGCGGGCCACCGCAGAGGCGGCGGAGCTCGGCGTGGATCTTGCCGTGCGGCTGGCCGGTGCGGTGGTGCTGGGCGGCCACCAGGGCGTTGAGCTGACGACGTAGCGCGACCCGGCGCTGTGCGGCGTTCATCGGTGCCGGCGCGGGCGGGGCGGAGGGCTCGGCGGGCCGCTCGGTCGCGCGCCGCTTCCGGGCCGCCAGTTGCTCGGACTGCCGCTTGGACAGCAGCTCCGCCACCTGTGCCGAGGTCAGCAGCCCGGGCAGGCCCAGGTACTCCTCTTCCTCGGGCGTACCGGCCTGGGCGGCGGTGCCGAACGAGGCGCCGTCGAAGATCACCTGGTCGAGTTCGGCGGTGGCGGAGAGGGCGGCGAACCGCTTCTCCAGTTCGCCGCTGGCCTGGTCGTCGCGCTGGGCCCGCTCCAGCAGGTCGTCGTCGAAACCCTCGCGGTCCTTCGGCTTGCCGAGCACGTGGTCCCGCTCGGCCTCCATCTCGCTGGCCAGCCCGAGCAGGTGCGGAACGCTGGGCAGGAACACCGAGGCGGTCTCCCCCGGGCGACGGGCCCGGACGAACCGCCCGATCGCCTGCGCGAAGTAGAGCGGCGTGCTCGCACTGGTGGCGTAGACGCCGACGGCCAGCCGGGGGATGTCGACCCCCTCGGAGACCATCCGCACCGCGACCAACCACCGCTGCTCGGACGCCGCGAACGTCGCGATCCGGGCCGAAGCGCCCACGTCGTCGGAGAGGACGACAGCCGCCTTCTCGCCGGTGACCTGCTCGATGAGTTTGGCGTACGAGCGGGCGGACTGCTGGTCGGTGGCGATCACCAGACCGGCCGCGTCGGGCATGCCCGCCTCGCGCAGCACGGTCAGCCGGGCGTCGGCGGCCCGCAGCACCTGCGGCATCCAGTCCCCGGCCGGATCCAGGGCGGTACGCCAGGCCTGGGCGATGAGATCCTGAGTCATCGGCTCGCCCAGCCGGGCCGACAGCTCCTCCCCGGCGTTGGTGCGCCACCGGGTCTCCCCGGAGTACGCCAGGAACAGCACCGGCCGCACCACGCCGTCGCGCAGGGCGTCGCTGTAGCCGTACACCGAGTCGGCCCGGGACCGCAGCAGCCCGTCCCCACCCCGCTCGTAATCGACGAACGGGATCGGGTTGTCGTCGGAGCGGAACGGCGTGCCGGTCAGCATCAGCCGGCGTACGGCCGGTTCGAAGGCGGCCTTCACCCCGTCGCCCCAGGTGCGGGAGTCGCCGGCGTGGTGGATCTCGTCGAGGATGACCAGGGTGCGCCGGGTCATGGTGCGCCGCCGATGCACGTGCGGGGCCATGCCGACCTGCGCGTAGGTGATCACCGCACCGTGGAAGTCCGTCGACGAGTGCAGGTCGGCGTTACGGAACGCGGCGTCGAGCTGGATGCCGATCCGGGCCGCCGCGTCCGCCCACTGGGTCTTCAGGTGCTCGGTCGGCGCCACCACGGTCACCGCCTCGACGGTGCCGTCCGCGAGCAGCTCGGCGGCGATCCGCAGGGCGAAGGTGGTCTTCCCGGCACCCGGGGTGGCGACTGCGGTGAAGTCCTCGCTGCGTCGGCGCAGGTACTCCACCATCGCCTTGCGTTGCCAGGCCCGTAGGGGCGGGAACGTCTCGAGCGCCGGCGTCCGGGGTGCCACGGCTCGCTCCTCTCCGACCGCAGTGTCCCGACCGCAGGCCGGCGGACCCGGGTCGGGGGCGCGGTAGTCGCCCCACGAAAACGCCTCCGCGCAGAAGAAGCCGCGAAGGCCGACTCAGCATAACCAGGACCGGCGACCGGCCCCACGCGACGCCACACCGGACGTCCGGTGCCCTTCGCCACTGCCCGGCCGCAACGACCAGAGCGCCAGGTCACCGTGCCGCGTCGGCCTCCGCACCACGTCGTCTCGGCCACCGCGCCGCGTCCGCGACATGACGCCGCGTCCACCGGGTGGTGACGGCCGCAGCGGCGGCGGTCGCGGTCACTCCGGCGGCGGGCCGGACGCCCCGGCG
>NZ_SISL01000696.1:0-2121 GCF_004307965.1 Verrucosispora sp. SN26_14.1
GCGCGGACTCCGCGTCCTCCAGCACGAGGTGCGCGCCCCCCTCGCCGGGCACGGCACCGTCGGCGTCCGCGTCGAACGGCAGGTACGCCCGTCGCGGGTCGGTGCGGGTGCTGAACCCGCCGGTGCTGAGCCAACCGGCGAGGCCGAGCGGGCAGAGTGCGCCGTCGACGCCGCCGGTGAGCACCACCGGGGTGCCCCGACGGATCTGCCGTCGCGCGTGCCCGACCGCGTCGAGCCCGCCCGCGTGGTCGGTCACCAGGGCGGCACCCGGGCCGCGCAGGTTGTGCCGGATCGAGATCTGGCCCGAGTTGACCGCATAGAACCAGGCGAAGGACTGGTAGGCGCTGACGTGGCTGCCGCCCTTGCTCCAGAGGTTCTCCAGTTCCCGCTGCCCGAACTCGAAGCCGCCCATCGAGGAGGCGGTGGCCACACCGACGTCGTACCGGACGCCCTCGACCGCCGGCACCCCGGCGTCGGTCAGGGCCTGCTCGGCCGCGTACAGGCTCAGTCGGGTCATCCGGTCGGTCTGGGGCAGCAGCCGTCCCGGCAGGTGCTCCTCGGCGACGAAGTCGGGCACCTCACCGGCGAGCCGCAGCGGGTAGCCGGTGGCGTCGAAGCGGGTGATCGACCGGATGCCGCTGTGCCCCCGCACGGTGGCCTGCCAGTACGCCTCGACGTCGAGACCGGTGGGTGCGGCCACGCCGAGGCCGGTGACGACCGGGGCGTTCACGCGGCCCGCCGATCGGGCCGGGCCAGCACCACCGCGCTCTGGAAGCCACCGAATCCGCTGCCGACGCTGAGCACCGTGTCGGTGCGGTGCTCGCGGGCGACGTTCGGCACGTAGTCGAGGTCGCACTCGGGGTCGGGTACGTGCAGGTTGGCCGTGGGCGGCACCAGGTGGTGCTCCATCGCCAGGGCGCAGGCCACCAGTTCCAACGCCCCGATCGCGCCGAGCGAGTGCCCGATCATGGACTTGATCGAGCTGACCGGCACCCGGTGGGCGTGCGCGCCGAGGCTGCGTTTGAAGGCCGCCGTCTCGTGCCGGTCGTTCTGCTTGGTGCTGGACCCGTGGGCGTTGACGTAGTCGACCTGCTCGGGAGCCAGGTGCGCCTCGGCCAGCGCCACCCGGATCGCCTCGGCCATCTCCACGCCGTCGGCGCGCAGCCCGGTCATGTGGTAGCCGTTGCAGCGGCTGCCGAAGCCGGCGACCTCGGCGTACACCGGGGCGCCCCGGCGGCGGGCGTGCTCCAGCTCCTCCAGGACCAGCACTCCGGCGCCCTCGCCGAGCACCAGGCCGTTGCGCGTCGAGTCGAAGGGACGCGACGCGTGTTCCGGGTCGTCGTTGCGCGGGCTGGTGGCCTTGATGGCGTCGAAGCAGGCCAGGGTGATCGGTGAGATCGGCGCGTCGGTGCCGCCGGTGACCACCACGTCGGCGCTGCCCTCACGGATCAGTTCGGCGCCGTGCCCGACCGCGTCGAGGCCGGAGGTGCAGCCGTCGGAGACCAGGGCGACGGGTCCCTGCGCGCCGACGACGTGTGCCACCTCGGCCGCCACCGCGCTGGGCACGAACCAGTCGTAGAGCTGCGGCACCGCGTACGTCGGGTCGACCAGCCAGGAGCGCCCGCCGTCGCTGAGCACGACGTACTCCCGCTCCATGCTGGTGGTGCAGCCGACCGCGCAGCCCAGCGACACCGCCACCCGGTGGCCCTCCTCGCCCGGCAGGTCGAGTCCGCTGTCCGCGACCGCCTCCCGGGCGGCGACCACGGCGAACTGCGTGGCCCGGTCCATCCGCCGGGCCTCCTGTGGGCCGAGCCCGGCCTCGACCGGGTCGAAGTCGCACTCGGCGGCGATGCGCGAGCGGTAGGGCGACGGGTCGAAGGCGGTGATGCCCCGGGTTGCGGTGCGGCCTGAGGAGAGCAGGTCCCAGAACTGCTTGACGGTGCTACCACCCGGGGCGACGGCCCCGAGTCCGGTGACGACCACGCGACGGCTCATGGTCCGACGGTCGCAGCCGGTGCTCAAGCGACGGTCGAGCCCTCCTGGAAACGGAGGCCGGCCACGGCGGTGCGGGCCGTGGCGACGGCGACCAGGTCCGCGTCGCGGCTGCCGGCGTGTGCCGGG
>NZ_SISL01000697.1:0-2112 GCF_004307965.1 Verrucosispora sp. SN26_14.1
GGCGCAGGAGGCCCTGCGGCGTGGCCGGCCGACGGAGGCGGGAGCACACCGGCCAGCATAGGCGGCTGCGGACAGGCGCCGCATGGTCAGGCGGCAGGCCCCCGTGGCGGCGTCGGCGACGTGTCGTCCCCGTAGGGGAGACCGAGGGTCCGGTCGTCCGTCTCCGCCCGGCCCGGCGCCGTCCCGGTGGCCGGGTCGCCGGCCAGGTCGGGCCAGGTGCCCGCCGGTGAGTCCGGGTCGGTCGGCCGGAACACGGTCGGTGGGTCCGGGTCGGTGGGCCCGGAGACGGTCGGCGAGTCGGGGTCGGTCGGCCCGAAGGCGGTCGGCGAGTCCAGGTCCGACGGCTCGAAGGCGGTCGGCGAGCCCAGGCCGGCGGCCGGGGGAGCGGCCGGCTCGGTCGGGACGGCCTCGTCCGCCGACGTCCGGCTGTGTCGGCTGGACCGCAGCGCACCGACCAGGCCGAACGCGCCGATCAGGATCAACCCACCGGCCAGGAACCAACCCACCGGCGGCAGCACCAGGCCGAGCACCTGGGCCAGTAGCCACCAGGCGGCGAACGACAGGAAGAGCAGCCCGAAGGCGAACGACACCAGGTCCGTGCGATGCACCCTCACCGGGTCACCTCCATGTGTCCGGCGTTGATCTGCAGGTTGAGGCGGAGCTTGCCGCCACCGACACCGTCCGCGCCGAGGTCGACGATCTCCGTGAGCCGGTTGTCCAGGCCGCCGGTGCGTTGGCCGAAGACGTTGGCGTCACCCGCGGTGACATGCGCGTTGGTCGTCACGTCCACGTTCGGCGGAACGACCACCGTGGCCTCGCCGAAGTTGATGACCACGGTGATCTCGGTGTCCTTCTGGTCGAAGTCGACCGCGCGCAGGTCGAGCACCGCGTCGGAGAAGCTCTGCTCGTACCGCACCGCGAGGTCGCGGTGGTCGGTGGGCGCCCAGGTCACGGTGCCGTCCACACCACGGACCCGGTCGTACGACTCGGCGACCGTGGCCACCCCCAGAGCGGCGGAGGCCACCAGACCGAGCGCGATGAGCCAGCGGGCCCGGCCGAACCAGGTGCCCACGAGCAGGCCCAGGGCGATCACGGCGAGAACCGCCGCGAAGTACGCCGACGCGCCGATCCGGAAGACGTCGAGCAGATCGAGGATGCCCACCGCGCCCAGCGCGACGAAGATCAGCGAGAAGGTCACCGCACCGAGTGCGGAACGTTCCCGGGGCTTCTTCGGCGGCTTCGGCGGCCTGGGCGGCGGTGCCACCGGGGTCTGCCCGGCGTACGGGCCGTGCGGGGCGAACGGGGCACGGTAGGTCGACGAGTGCGGCGGCACGGTCGGTGGCACCACCAGCGGCGTGGGGGAGCCCACCGGGGACCACGGGGGGGTCGGCGGCAGGAACCGGGTCGGGTCCTCGGCGCGCCCGGCCGGAGCGGGTGCCGATCCGGGGACCGGGGCGGGCGCGTGGAAGGCGGCCGGCGCGGTGAACGCCGGGACGGTGCGGCCGAACCCGCCGGGCGGCGGCGGATATCCGGTGGGGCCGGGATAGCTCACCGGCGGCACCGGACCCGGAGGTCCGGCGGGTGGCGCCGGTGCGCCGACCGGACCGCCCGCAGGATGCGGGCCGCGTTGCTGGTGGCGGTTGAGCAGCAGTGCGCCGCCGACCAGGATCGCCGCGCCGAGCAGCACCGCCCGGAAGGCGTCGGTGACGATGAAGCCGAAGCTGATCGCGACCAGGATGCTGAGCACGATCACGGTCACCGGGGACATGCTGGACCGACCCCGCCCGAGCATGGACTCGACAGGTGAGGCGGTGTCGCCCTCGCCCGGGATGATCAACCAGGCGGTGACGTAGAGCAGGATGCCGATGCCGCCGAAGAAGCCGAGCACGGCGAGCAGCACCCGCCAGAGCACCGGGTCGGTGTTGGTGGCGCGACCGACGGCGGCGCACACCCCGGCCAGGTAACGGCCGTCGCGGGGGCGGACCAGCCCGTACCGCGAGGTGAATCCGGCGCCGCCGAAGTGCGGCCAGGGACCCTCCGACGGCGGTGGTGCGCCGGTCCCCCCGGGTGGTGGTGCGCCGCTCCCGCCGGGCGGCGGGGCGGCCGAAGGAC
>NZ_SISL01000698.1:0-2106 GCF_004307965.1 Verrucosispora sp. SN26_14.1
GGCGACGACCGTGCCGGAGCCCGCGCGTGAGCGCGCCCGACCGGCGGCCACGCACGGGTGACGTGCTGCGGGTAGGCAACGCGTCCGGCTTCTACGGTGACCGGTTCTCCGCGTGGCGGGAGATGCTCGACGGCGGCGAACTGGACGTGCTGACCGGCGACTACCTGGCGGAGTTGACCATGCTGATCCTCGGCCGGGACCGGATGCGCGACCCCGACCTCGGGTACGCGAAGACGTTCCTGCGGCAGCTCGAAGGGTGCCTCGGCACCGCGCTGGACCGCCGGGTCGCGCTGGTCACCAACGCCGGTGGACTCCACCCGGCGGGGCTGGCCGCCGCGATCCGCGCTCTCGCGGAGCGACTCGGGCTGCCCGTGCGGGTCGGGTACGTCGAGGGCGACACCCTGGCCCGCCCGGACGCGCTCACCGCGAACGCGTACCTCGGGGCGTTCGGTATCGCCGCCTGCCTCGACGCCGGGGCGGACGTGGTGGTGACCGGCCGGGTCACCGACGCCTCCCTGGTGGTCGGCCCGGCCGTGGCCCACTTCGGCTGGACGCACGACGACCTGGACGCGCTGGCCGGCGCCACCGTCGCCGGGCACCTGATCGAGTGCGGGGCCCAGGTCACCGGCGGCAACTACAGCTTCTTCACCGAGCTGCCCGACGGCGGCCACCGGCCCGGCTTCCCCGTCGCCGAGCTGCGCCGCGACGGTTCGTCGGTGCTCACCAAGCATCCCGGCACCGGCGGCGCGGTCACCGTGGAGACGGTCACCGCCCAACTGTTGTACGAGGTGGCCGGGCCCGCGTACCTCGGGCCGGACGTGGTGACCCGGCTGGACACGGTCGCGCTGCGCCAGGACGGGCCGGACCGGGTACGCGTCTCCGGTGTCCGGGGCACGCCACCGCCGGAGACGCTCAAGGTGGGCGTCAACAACCTCGGCGGCTTCCGCAACTCGATGACGTTCGTGCTCTGCGGGCTGGACATCGAGGCGAAGGCGGCCCTGGTCCGGACGCAACTGGAGGCGGCGGTCGGCACCGACGGGCTGGAGTTCCAGGTGGCCCGCACCGACCACCCGGACGCGACCGACACCGAGGTGGCGAGTGCGCTGCTGCACGTACACCTGCGGGACGGTGACAGGACGCGGGCCGGACGGGCGTTCTCGACGGCGGCGGTGGAGCTGGCGCTGGCCTCCTATCCCGGCTGCACGCTGACCACGCTGCCCGGCGACGCCACCCCGTACGGCGTCTTCACCACCGACACCGTGCCCCAGGACGCGGTCACCCACGTCGCCGTACTGCCCGACGGCACCCGACGCACCATCCCCCCACCCCCGGTGCGATGTAAGGAGGGGTCCCCTGTACGACACCAGGCGATAGCAGGGGACCCTTCCTTACACCTGAGGGCGGGGACGCGGCGAGCACCGCTCGGGGAGTTGGTCGGGGCGCGCTCGGGCGACAAGGGCGGGGACGCGAACCTCGGCGTGTGGGCGCGTACCGACGCGACGTGGGCCTGGCTGCGCGGGTGGCTGACCGTGGCCCGGCTCGCCGAGTTGCTGCCGGAGACCGCCCCGCTGACCGTGCGGCGCTACGAACTGCCGAACCTGCGGGCGGTCAACTTCGTGATCGAGGGGCTGCTCGGACCGGGGGTGGCCGGTTCGACCCGTTTCGACCCACAGGCCAAGGCGCTCGGTGAGCTGCTCCGCGCCCGGCTGGTCGACCTGCCGGCGGAGTTGCCCACGGGTCCGGCCCCCACCGGGAGGTCGGCAGGATGACCATCGTGGACACGCCGGAGCGGCGTCAGTTGCGCGAACTGACCCGGGCTTTCGTGACCCGGGAGGTGCTGCCGCACCTGGCCGACTGGGAGAGGGCCGGCGAGGTGCCCCGCGCGCTGCACGTCACCGCCGCGCGGACCGGGCTGCTCGGCGTCGGCTTCCCGGAGTCGGTCGGCGGCAGCGGCGGCGACCTGCTCGACTCGATCGTCGTCACCGAGGAGATCATCCGCGCCGGCGGCTCGTCGGGGCTGGTCGCGGCCCTGTTCACACACGGCATCGCGCTGCCGCACATGGTCGCCGCAGCCGGCGGTCGGCTCGGCGGCACGCTCCCGGGCGC
>NZ_SISL01000699.1:0-2104 GCF_004307965.1 Verrucosispora sp. SN26_14.1
GGTCAGGCCGACCGGGCCGGCGCGGCGGTCAACCGCGCCCGGACCTGCGCGGCGTCCGCGTGGTCGAGTTGCTCCAGGATCTCCAGCGCCCCACACCAGGCGGTACGGGCCAAGTCCGGCTCGCCGGCCGCGCGGTGACTGTCGCCCAGGTGGGTCAACGTGGTCGCCTCGAAGTAGCGTTCCGCCGACTCCCGCCACAGCATCAGCGCCTGGTGATAGCACCGGATCGCCTGCGGCTGCCGGTCCAGCCGGTAGTGCACGAAGCCGAGGCTGTCCCAGGTGTGCGCCTGCCAGTACCGGTTGCCGACCTGCTGTTGCAGCGCCAACGCCTGCTGGCAGTGCGCCAACGCCTGCGGGTATTCGCCGAGCTGGCTGTGGTACCAGCCGATGTTGTTCAGCGCGTTGGCCCGGCCGCCGACGTTTCCCGCCCCGATGAACAGCTCCAGCGCCCGCCGGGCCTGGTCGAGGGCGTCCCGCAACCGTCCCTGACGTTCAGCAAGGATGCCGAGGTTCAGATGCACCCGGGCGCTGCCGACGGCGTCACCGAGACCGGCGTAGAGCGCCAACGAGGTGTCCAGGTGGGACCGGGCCTGCTCGTGGTCCTCCCGCCGTAGGCAGGCCACGGCCCGGTTACGGTGGGCGCGGGCCTGGCCGTCCCGGTCGTCCACCCGTGCTGCGGCGGCCAACGCCACCTCCTGCACGACCAGTTGCTCCGGCCAGGCGCCGATGCGGTCGAGATAGGTGTTCAGGGTCCAGGCGAGCTGCCAGGCGTGCGTGTCGAAGCGGGCCTGTGCGGCGAGAGCGACGAGCGTGAGCAGCACCCGATGTTCCCGGACGAGCCAGTGCCACGCCTCGGCACGGTCGGCGGGCGGATCGACCACCGCCCCGACGCGTGCCGGGACGAGGTCGATCGGGTCACGATGGTCGTACAGGAGCAGCGCGGCGGCGTACGCGGTGTGCAGGTAGTGGTCGAGGAGACGGCCGAGGGCCTCCCGGCGTACCGGATCGGGGTCGTGTGTGGCCGCCTGCTCGGCCGCGTAGGCGCGCAACAGGTCGTGCAGGACGTACCGGCCGGGCCGTGCTTCGGCGACCAGGTTCGCCTCGACGAGGGCCGCCAGTGCCCGTCCCGCCTGCGCGGCGGGCACGCCGGTGAGACTGGCCAGCGCCGCGACGGTGGCCTCCGGCCCGGGGTGCAGCCCCAGCAGGCGGAACGCCCACGCCGTGGTCGCGTCGAGACTCCGGTACGACCAGGAGAAGACCGCCCGGATGTCGAGCGTCCGGTCGCCGCCGGTGAATCCGTCGAGGCGCCCCGGCTCGGTCAGCTCGTCGGCGAGGCGACCGAGGCTGAGCCCGGTCCGGGTGGCGGCCCGTCCCGCCACGATGGCCAACGCGAGCGGCAGTCCGGTCGCCGCGCCGACGATCCGCGCCGCCGCCTGCGGCTCGCCGGACACACGCTGCGCACCGAGCCGCGCGGCGAGCAGCTCGTACGCCTCCGGCGGCGTCAGCGGTGCGAGGACGAACGGTTGGGCGGCCTCGATGCCCACCAGTCCCGGCAGTTGGTTGCGGCTGGTCACCAGCACCAGGCACCCGGGCGAGTTGGGCAGCAGGGGACGCACCTGCGCGGCGTCCCGGGCGTTGTCGAGCAGCACGAGCACCTGCCGGTCGGCCAGCAGGCTGCGGAACAGTCCGGAGCGGCCGGACAGTCCCGCCGGGATCCGCGGCGCGGACACGCCGCACGCCTCCAGGAACTCCCGCAGCACCTCCGCCGGTTCCGGTACCGGCCCGTCCGGGTCGAACCCGCGCAGGTCGACGTAGAGCTGTCCGTCGGGAAAGCGGTCGGCGACCCGATGTGCCCAGTGCAGTGCCAGCGCGGTCTTGCCGACGCCGGCCGTACCGCTGATCAGCGCGACCGGAACGGTGCCCGGCGCGCCGTGCTGGCGTGCCAGCAACATCGCCAGCCCGGCGAGCACCGTACGCCGTCCCACGAACACGGGTACGGCCGCCGGAAGCTGCCGGGGTGTCACCGGCGGCGTCACGTGCGGGGCGGTGTCCTCAGCACGCCGGGCGAGCTGCGCGTGGGCGGCGGCCCGGAGCCGGTCCCTGT
>NZ_SISL01000007.1:0-52053 GCF_004307965.1 Verrucosispora sp. SN26_14.1
GCGCGAGTACGAGCCGTGGACCGCGTACGGGCAGTCCAAGACCGCGAACGTCCTCTTCGCCGTGGAGCACTGGCCGGCCTGACCCGCCGGGAGCGGCAGGTCGCCGAACTGGTCCGCGAGGGCCTGACGAACCGGGAGATCGCCGCCGTGCTGGTGGTCACCGAGAAGACGGTCGAGATGCACCTGTCCCACGTGTTCGTCAAGCTCGGTGTCCGCAACCGGGTGCGGCTCGCCCGACGCCTGGACGCGATGGCGTCGAGCGGCCTGCCCTCCGCCGATGCGCCACCGGACCCGCCCCACCCCACGGGCGAGGACTGAGCCGCCCCGCTCACCAACCGGCGGCCACCGCCGCCACCATGTCGTCGGAGTGCGTGATCGAGACGGTCAGGCCGGAGACACCCGCCTGCGCCGCCATCCGGGCGGCGGCCCCGGCCAGGGTGACCTGGGGTGCGCCACCGGGCGCTCGGGCCACCACGATCTCGGACGGTGCCACTCCTTCGAACAGGCCCGTCCCGAGCACCTTGAACACCGCTTCCTTGGCCGCGAACCGACCCGCGAGGAACTCGCGCCGCCGTCGGGGAGCCAACGTCGTGGCGTACTCGATCTCGGCGGCGGCGAAGGCGTACCGGGTGAACCAGGCCCGCTCGCAGAGACGATCCAGCGCACCGAGCGGCAACAGGTCTATGCCGAGGCGCATCAGCGCACACCCTCCGGCTCGACGGCACCGGCGCCGCTGCCCTTCAGCAGTCCCTGGAAGACCGACAACAGGTGTACGTTGCCGGCGCCCTCCATGAACTCGAAGGCACGCACATCCCGATAGACCTTCTCCAGCCAGGGATCGTCGAGCAACGACGCCGGTCCCAGCAGTTCGGCGGCGAGCACCGTGGCGTCCTCGGCGACCCGGGCGGCCCCGGCCTTCGCCGCGGCGATGCGATGGGGATCGATCAGGCCACCGTCGATGTCGGCGGCGATCCGGTGGATGAGTCGACGGATCGCCGCGATCCGGTCCTCGACGGCCGCCAACCGGTCCCCACCGGCCCCACCGTCGCGTACCCCCTGCCCGCGTACGTGGTCGCAGACCGCCTGGGCGCAGCCCACCGCCATCGCGGCGATCCCGGGACGGGCGCGGTAGAACACCTGTCGGGCCCCGTGCAGGCCACGCTGGGTGGGCCGCCGATGCTGACCCAGCAGGTTGCGGGCGGGAATCCGGACGTCCTCGAAACGCATCCGACTGATCCGTGCACCACGCAGGCCGACCGACGGCAGAAGCTCGGCGCTGAAACCGGGGGACGAGGCCTCCACCAGCACCGCCTCGATGCCCCAGGGACCGGGCGCGCGCCGGCAGAACACCAGCCCCACCTGGCCCCGTGCGCCGTTGCCCACGTAGGTCTTCTCCCCGTTGAGCACCCAGCCGTCGCCGTCCGTCGCCGGCCGCAGCGTCGTCGTCAACTCCGTGGCGGCCGAACCCTTGGCCGGCTCGGTGACCGCGAAGAAGGTGTGGTCCGGCCGTGCGGCGAACCGACGGAACCAGCGGTCGGTCTGTTCCTCGTCGGCGAGCGCGTGGATGGCGTCGCTGGACAGCGCCGGTCCGGGACCGGCGAGCAGCACGTTCGGGTCGGCGTAGGAGAACCGTTCCCAGACGACGGCCTGCGCCAGCGACGTACCGCACACCGCCGCGACCTGCGGCGGCACGTCCAGTGCGGGCCAGTACCGGCGGGGAATGGAGAAGAACCGGTAGAGCAGGACACCGGGCAGATCGAGGTGGTCGTCGATGGCGTCCGGATCCTGGTCGAGCAGTTCGCCGAGCTTGCGGAACTCGCCCGACACCGACCAGCAGTGGCGGTCGAGCGCCCGCATCCGGTCGTCGAGCAGATCCGATCCGACCAGCGGGCCGCCGCGGTTCACCTCAGCCATCGCCCTGTCTCCTTCCCGGGTGCAGGTAGACGTTGCCGGCGACCTCGGCCAGATGCAGGTCCCCGGCCGGCCCGTCGACCAGGAAGCCACTGGCGCCGAGCAGCCGAAGCAGGTCACGACCGACGCCGACCAGACGGCGGTGGGTACGCCACCGGGCCGCCACGTTCTGGTCCCGACGCGCCTGCGGCGTCGCGTCCACCTCGGCGAGCCGGATCGCCACCTCGGCGAGTTGGGCCTGCACGAGTTGTCTGGCCAGCAGGGTGGTGCCGGCGGAGGTGCGGGCACCCAGATGACGCAGGGTGTGCCGGAGCACCTCGTGCAGCAGCCGTCGGTGCAGGTGGAGTAGGCCGGTGGCGAACGCCTCGGCGACCGCCTGCGGCACCGGGACGATCGTCGTCGACCGACCGTCGCCGACGGGGTCGGGGACCGTGGGGTGCGCCGACGGTGTGGCAGCACCGGAAGCGGCGCGGGACACCACGACACCGAACCGGGCCAGTGCACCGGGCGCAGCGGCGGGTAGCGCCGCCGGGGAGGCCACCACGTGCCCGGTGGGGGAGGGCACCGGGCCGGTCGGGGAGAGCCGGTGGTGCAACTCGTCCAGCGCGTCGGCGTACCACCGTGCGGGGGCAGGGGGCAGCGTGGTGTCCGGCACCATGGACCCGACATCGGCGGGTGCCCGGGGCGGTGTCATGGTGCCTGCTCTCGGGTCGATGCGGAAACGGGTGCGGCGGTCGCGTACTCCGGCGCGGTGCTCGCTCGTCGGCGCAGCAGACCGGCCTGGCTACGCCCGGTACGCGGGTCGGTGTCGCAGAGCACGAGCGTGCGGTACCCGTCGGCCCAGGCGCGATGCGACCGGGCCAACTCCCGCCAGACGCCGGTGCAGTAACTGCCGGCGTCGACCCGGTGGACCGGCAGCCCGAGGGCGGCCAGTGTGCCCGCGTCGACCCACGGGCCCGCCACCACCAGCGTCGAGTCCACGCCCGACCCGGTGGTCATCGCCCCGATCAGGCGTCCCAGCCCGGACGTGCTTGACACCGGCGCGGTACCCACGAACTCCCATCCGCCACCACCGCCGAAGACGAGCAGGGCACCGGAGTTGGTCAGCTCGTGGTCCGTCACGAAGGGATCGTGGTACGGCAGGCTGTTCTGCTCGCAGACGAAGAGCGCGAGGCTGGCGCACCGCCCCGACCGGGCGTACGCGTCCGCCACCTTCAACGCCGTGTACGGGGCACGTAACCCCTGCTCGGAGATGGCGAAGCTGTGGCTGCGATCGCCGAGCAGGTGGTTCACGTACGGGGTCACGTGCTTGAGCGACGACGGATCCGGGATGCCGTAGGCGAAGATCAACAGGTCGGGGCTGTCGATCGGCAGCTCCCGCAGCAGGTCCTCGGCCAACTCGGTGAACCCGACGTTGGCTGCCTGCGCCAACCGCCCCGGATCCGGCCGTACCCCGAACGGGCGCAGGATGTCCCGCTGGATGGCGTCACGGTCGTCGTCGGTGGCCGGCGGCAGCCGGTCGCGGCGCACCAACGCGGTGGCCGAGGTCAGGGACAGCGGCATGCTCACTCCCACTCAGGCGTGATCGTCCAGGTTCGCGACCACGTAGTCGGCCACCGTGCCGATGGTCTTGAAGTCGGCGATCTCCAGCCGCTCCGGGTCGACGTCGATGCCGACCCCGTCCTCCAACGCCATCAGCAGTTCGAGCACGGAGGTCGAGTCGACGTGCAGGTCCTCGAAGAGCCTCGTCTCCTCGGGCAGCCCGGAGATCGGGCGTTGCAGCACGTCACTGAGAGACTGCTCGATCTGCGAGACGACCTTGCTGCGGTCCATGACGGGTCCTTTCGGGTAGGCCGACCGGGGATGGCGGCAACGGGCGGATCAGGAGGCGGGGAAGGACACCAGACGCTGCGATCGCAGCAGATCGTCGACGGTGTCGCGGCTACGCACCAGGTGACCGACCCCGTCCACCACGAGCACCTCGGCCGGGTGCCCGTGACTGAGGAAGAGCACCGGTGAGGCGCTGGGACCGTACGCGCCGGAGCGGCTGACCCCGAGCAGGTCACCGGGGCGTACCTCGGGCAGCCGGACCCGCTTGGCGATCACGTCGTTGGGGGTGCAGAGCGGCCCGGTGACGGTGTACACCTCGCTCGCCGAGGTGTCCGGCCGGGTCAACGACCGCACGGGGAAGTTCCGTTTGACGAAGCTGCCGATGCCGACCGCCGCCATGTGGTGGTTGGTGCCGCCGTCGGCGACCACGAACCACTCACCACGGGACTGCTTGACGTAGCGGGCCCGCAGCACGTACGTCCCGGACCAGCCGACCAGGTAACGCCCGAGTTCGGTGATGATCCGGGTGTCCGGGTAACGCGCCAGGAACTCGTCCACCGCCCGGTTCACCCCCTCGGCGGCGGCGGTCGCGTCGAGGTCGCTCTCGTTGTCGAAGTACGGAACGCCCCAGCCGCCGCCGATGTCCACCGTCTCCAGCGGTACGCCGAGTTCCCCGGCGAGGGACTCGGCCACGCGCAGGACGCCCCGGGTGTTGTGCACGACGGTCTCCACGTCCAGGATCCGGGTTCCCAGATAGGCGTGTACCCCGATGATGCGTACCCGGTTCAGCGCGGTCACGGCGGCCTTCGCACCCCGCAGGATCTCCTCGTCGATGCCGAACTGGCGGGGCTTGCCGCCCATCGCCAGCCGCGAGCCGTGCGTTTCGAACTCCGGGTTGACCCGCAGGATCACTCGCGTCCCGGCGGCCTCCGGCAGGGCATCCAACGCGGCCAGTTCGGCGAGGGACTCCACGACCACCGCGTGTGTCCCGCCCTCGGCGCAGCAGGCCCGCAGCTCGTCGTCGGACTTGCCCGGTCCGAGGAAGATGAGGTCGTCCGCGCCGACCCCGGCCCGCCGGGCGGTGGTCAACTCGGCCAGGGAGGAGACCTCCAGCCCCGCGCCGAGCGACCGCAACAGGGCACACAGGCTGATGTTGGGGTTGGCCTTCATGGAGTAGAAGATGTCGATGCGCGGATCCAGGTCGGCACGCAGCCGCTCGAAGCGGCGCCGCAGGTGATCGCCGTCGTAGACGTAGAGCGGTGTGCCGTATCGCTGCGCCAACTCGGCGATCAGGGCGGGATCGGTGACGATCTCGCCGGTGGCGTCGGCCGGTTCTGCTCCGCTGCTCACGGGGAGACCTCCTGGCTGGGGCGGGTGGCGGTGAGTCGGGTGGCGAGCGCCCCGCGCAGGGCATCGTCCAGGGCCCTCAGACGATCGGCGTCCGTGGTGACGAGCAGGGCGTACAACCGGCCGTGGAACGGTGGCGGCCGGTCGGCGTCGGCGTTGACGGTGCCGAAGCAGGTGACGACGACCCGGTCGGGACCGGCCGGGTCGACCAGCGTGGCGAGCGTCCGGTCGATGTCGGCGAACGACACCGGCGCGGTGAGCGTCAGCGGGTACTGCCGGGCCAGCGCGACCTGCCCGGGTGCCTGGCACAGCTCGGCCAGGCTGCCCTGGTAGGTCGACATGTTGAGCCGGGCGTTGATCTCCAGCACCGGGTACACCACGCCGTCGAGGTCGACGATGGCGTCCACCCCGACCACTCCGGTGTAACCGTCGTCGCGGAGCCGGGCACCGACCAGCCGGGCGGCGCGGTCGATCTCGGCATGCTGGGCGTCGGTCAGCGCGGCGGGCATGATGTGTCCCTGGTGGACGCCACCGTCGGTGAGCGCCTGCTTGACGAAGTCGAGCCGGATCCCGCCGTCCCGGGCCACGGTCACCTGGTAGTTGAGGTCGTACCGTTTCGGCAACCATTCCTCGACCACGACGTGCAGCCGGTCGTCTCCGCTGCGTTCGGCCCGCCGGCGCACCATCCGCAGGATCCGGTCCGCCTTGCGGGGCGACTCCAGGACCAGCAGTCCCTTGCCGGACACCCCGTAGGAGTCCTTCACGACGATCCGCCGGCCCGCCGCGAGGGCGGGACGGTACCGCTCCAGGACCGTGGCCAACTCGTCGCAGGTCTCGCACTCGTCGCCCGGCACGACGCGCAGCCCGGCGGCGGCGGTCAGCCGGCGCCCGTAGATCTTGCCGTTGACCCGTTCGAAGGTCGCCGCGTCCGGCACCGCCAGCGGCACACCGCAGCTCTCGGCCAGCTTCTGTTCCAGGTCCGTGGTGGCCATCGGAAGCAGCCGCGCGCCGGCGGCACCGAGCGCAGCGAGCCGGGCCAGCAGTACCGGCGAGTCGAGAACGTCCTCAGTGGTGGAACGGTCGGCGGAGACGTTCTCCGGCACGACGATCTCGGGCACCGGCAGACCGGTCCGGTCCAGGTAGGCGCGGTACTGCGGATCCAGCGGGTACTTGCAGACGAGCACGTCGTCGGCGCCGGCGAGCAGGACGCCCAGTTCCTCCATCCGCCGCACCACGTTCGTGCCGGTGGCGAATCCCGGGTTCGGCAGCCCGACGTGCTGGCGGGCCCAGCGGTGCTCGGCCTCGAAGTTGCAGATCAGGACCAGCCGGCCGGCGGGATCGCCGAGCAGGCGCTGTTTCAGCGAGCGAAGGTAGCCCGTGTCCACGTCGTCCTCTCAGTACTCGATGACCATGGCGGCGTAGCTGGAGCCGATCCCGACCGAGGTGAGCAGGTACGACTCGCCCTCGCGGAGCAGGCCGCGCTCGCGCATCGAGACCAGGTTCAGGAAGGGGTCGGAGCAGTTGCAGTGGCCGTAGCGGGGGATGTTGTCCAGGAACACCCGCCGCCGGTCCAGGCCCACCTGGGCGCAGAGTCGCAGCCAGAGCGAGGCGTTGACGTTGTGCGGGATCACCATGGCGATGTCCGACAGCTCCTTTCCGGCCTGCGCGAGCGCGTCCGACATCGCGGTCCAGAGGTGGGTGTTGTAGGTGTCACCGAAACGACGGAGTTGCTCGGCGGACATCCGGAACCCGTCGGCGAACTCGCCCTCGGTGCGGGCCGCGTAGGAGAGCACCCGGCTGCCCGCGCCGTCGGGTGACCGGCCGGGACCGGCGGCGAGCCCACCGGAGCGGTACCCGTCCGGCGTGTCCAGGCCGACCAGCAGGGCCGTCGACGCCTCGCCGGTGATCGATACGTGCAGGACGTACCGCAGCACACTGTTGAACGCCTTCTCGCCGGTGACCACGAGGGCCTTGGCCATCGGATCGCCGTCGGCACGCAGCAGCTCACCGGCGATGTCGACGGCGGCGAGTCCACTGGCACAGAACTGCTGGGTCACCGCGAACGCGTCGGTTCCGGACAGGCCGAGCCGTTTCCGGAGCTCGTCGGCGGCGAGGACGTGCGACGGAGCGGGATCGGGCAGGGTGTGCGCGTAGAGCAGGTAACGGACGACGGTGGGATCGGGCAGGCCGCGCAGCGCCGCGCCGGCTGCCGGTACGAGCAGGTCGAACAGGTCACCGTCGGGGTCTGCCCGGACCTCCGCCATGCCTCGGATCCGACGTAGCACCTTCGTCTGGTAGCGGTTGAGCCCGCAGGCCGCCCCGATCTCCTCGACCGTCCACGACCGGGCGGGCGTGAACGCCTCGACCCGGTGCAGGACGGTGGCCGCCCGCACGAGGTCGGACGGCGGTGCGATCGCGCCACGCCGGCCCTCGTCCCGCGCCCGATCGACGGTGTCGCCCCGCAGGACCGTCGCCTGCGGGGTCGGGGGCACCCCAGGTGCCCCGACGGCACGTGTCGTGACGGGACCCGACCGGACCAGGTCCGGCCGGTGCGTACGGGAGAAGGTGTCGGCCACTCGTTCCTCCGGATTCGCGGGGCGGCCCGCCCGGGCGGCGTCGACGAGGCGGTGCACCGTTGGCGCGCGATGTCGGCGCGGATGCCTGGACCGAGGCGACTCGCTGGAGGGTCCGGCCCGCCGGTCGGCAGCGCCGGCCGCCCGGCCACACGGCAGACGATAGGCAGATCCAGATGCTTCGGTGAATTGGGGAAACCCCTGTAATGATCTGATAAACGTCAATGCCGAAGGTGGGGATTTCCCGAAGTGACTCCAGGGTCCGGGCGGATCTAGCGTTGGCCGTTAGGTGCCATCCGGATATTGGCTTATGGCGGTGACCTGCCATTTCGTCGACCGGGCCGGGAATGGGGTGGCGGCCGGTCCAAAGGAGAGAAACGATGGGAATCCGACCTATCGACCTGGTGCCCCCACCCGAGGACGCGCCGCCTGCGGTGAGGCTGACGCACGTGGACCAGCTGCGCGTCCGGTTCACCGGTGAGCGGGACGGCGAAGGACCGATCACCCTCGGACAGGCGAACATGCTCAGCTGGATCGCCAAGGAGAAGCCGTACGGGCGGTTCGCCGCCGGCCCCCTGGAACTGCCACCCGGTGCCTCGATGGTCGACGTCACGGCCGCCGTCGAGGTGCTGATGGCCCGGCACGAGGCACTGCGCACCCTCTTCCCCGCCGACGGGCGGACCCAGCAGGTGCTGCGCTCCGGCGAACTGGCCGTCGACGTGTTCACCGCCGACGAGGAAGCCGACACGCAGGTGCTCGTGAACGAACTGATCCGCATCCTGCGCAGCGAGGAGTTCGACCTGTCCCAGGAGCTGCCGATCCGGGTCGCGGTGACCGCCGTGGACGGCGTACCCACCGCCGCGGCCGTGGTCTACTCGCATGTCGTGGTCGACCTGCCCAGCATGGTGATGCTGGCCCGACAGTTCACCGAACTCGCCGCCGATCCCACCCGCCGACAGGTCGGCCCGCACGGGCACCAACCCCTCGACCAGGCCGCAGCCGAGCGCTCCGAGCGGGGACGACGCCGGGCCGAGGAGGCGCTCCGCTACTGGGAACGGATCTTCACCACCATCCCGCAGAACCTCTACGCGGTGCCACCGGCACCCGACGGGCCGGGCGGATCCTCATCCTCCTGGCTCTGGTCACGCGCCGCCGCCCTGGCCCTGCCGCACATCGCCGCCCGCACCGGCGCCAGCACGTCGATGGCGGTGCTGGCCGCCGTCTGCGCGGTCCTGAGCCACCGCACCGGCCACCGCCAGATCGCGATGCCGACCCTGTGCAGCAACCGCTACGAGCGCCGGCTGCACGACTACATCGGCCCGCTGGCCACCGACAGCCTGGTGTCGGTGGAGGTCACCTGCGCCGGCTTCGACGAACTCATCCACCGGGCCGGCACCGCCGTCCTGCGCGCCAACCGGTATCCGGCGGGCCAACCCCAGGAGATGGACCGGCTGGCCCGGATCACCGACGAGCGCGGCATCCACGTCGCCCGCCGCTGCACCTTCAACGACTCCAGCGCCGCCATGGGGTCCGGACCCCCGACACCGGCCGCGACCGACGCGACGGCGACGGACCCGACCGAGGCGCGCCGGGCACTGACCGAGTCGACCGTGGTGCCACGGTCGTGGGGGGAGATCCGCGCGCTGCTCGCCTTCCGCCTGCTGGACAAAGAGGGGCAGATGATCCTCGGCGTGCTGACCGCCGACCGCCACCGAATCACCGACGCCGAGAGCGCACTGCTGCTGACGGCCGTCGAACGGCTGCTCGTCGAAGCGGCGGCGGGTGACGTCGACCTGGACCGGCTCGGCGAGGTGACCGCAGTGGCACCACTGACCCGGGATGCCGACTGGCGCTTCGTCGACTCCAACTGGATCCAACTCTCCCAGACCCAGCACCTGCTCGACGACGCGCTGCCCACCGCCGGCGCCCGGGTCTTCGCCGTACCCGACGACCACGGCCGTCCGGAACTGGTGGCGTACCTGGCCAACGGCGACGCGACCACGCCGGGCCGAGCCCACCGGGCCTGCCTCGAACGGCTACCCGGCCGGGACACCGCGATGGCCCCGCGACGGTACGTCGTCTGCGCCCGCGCACCGCACGATCCGGCCGACCTGTCGCAGTGGCGACGCATGCCGGTGCGGCACACCGGAGACGGGCGGGAAGGTACGCCACAGTGACCACCTCCCACGACGGGGACGCGATCGTGCTGTCCGGGCTGCGCAAGTCCTACCACGGACGACCGGCGGTCGACGGGATCGACTTCACCGTCCGTCGAGGCGAGGTCTTCGCCCTGCTCGGACCGAACGGCGCCGGCAAGACCACCACCGTGGAGATCCTGGCCGGGCACCGCCGCCGCGACGGCGGTGAGGTCCGGGTACTCGGCGCCGACCCCGCCGACGGCAGACCGGAGTGGAAGGCCCGGATCGGCGTCGTCCTGCAACGCGCCGACGACCTCACCTACTCCAGCGTCCTCTCGGTACGCGACTGGGTCCGATCGGTCGCCGCCTACTACCCGACGCCCCGCCCCCCGGACGAGGTGATCGAGCTGGTCGGGCTCTCCCGCCAAGCGCGGGTACGCGCCTCCGCGCTCTCCGGCGGTCAACGTCGCCGGCTCGACGTGGCCCTCGGCATCGTCGGCCGACCCGAGCTGCTCTTCCTGGACGAACCCACCACCGGATTCGACCCGGAGGCCCGGGTCCGCTTCTGGTCACTGCTGACCCAGCTCGCCCACGACGGCACCACGATCCTGCTCACCACCCACTACCTGGAGGAAGCCGAACGCCTCGCGGACCGGGTCGCGGTGGTGGCCGCAGGACGCATCGTCGCGATCGCCACGCCACAGACCCTCGGCGGACGGGCCAGTGCCACCGCCACGGTGCGGTGGACCGGACCCGACGGAACACAGAGCCTGCGTACCGGTGATCCGACCGCGGTCGTGCGCGAACTCGCCCAGCGCTTCGGCGGCGCCGTCCCCGATCTGGTCGTCCAGCGCCCCAGCCTCGAGGACGTGTACCTGGAGATGATCGGGCAGTCGCCGACGCGCGCGGACACCCGCCAACCGGTGACCGGAGGACCGGCATGACCACCGTCAGCGAGGGCGCCCGCCCGACACCCGAACACCCGGCCATGACGGCGCCGACCGGCGGACACCGTGCACCGGCCCCCCGCATGCCGAGACTGCTCCGGGTGGTGGCCGCCCGCACCCGCGTCGAGTTCCTCTCCCTCGTCCGCGAACGCTCGGCGATGGTCTTCACCTTCGCCTTCCCGCTCACCCTGCTGATCATCTTCGGCTCGGCGCTGCACGGCCAACCGATCGCCGCCGGGGTCGTCTACGAGCAGTACTTCGTCGCCGGCATGATCGCCGCCGGACTGTTCGGATGCAGCTTCCAGAACCTCGCCATCGTCATCCCCCTGGAACGGGACATCGGCGGCCTGAAACGACTGGCCGGCACACCCATGCCGAAGTCCGCCTACTTCGCCGGCAAGATCGTGATAGTGGCGTTCACCGCGCTGGTGCAGAGCGTGCTGCTGATCGGGATCGGCGTGATCTTCTACGACCTGACCCTGCCCACCACCGTCGGCCCCTGGCTCACCTTCCTCTGGGTGGCCGCACTCGGCACGATCGCCTGCACCCTGCTCGGCATCGGCGTGGCCGGAATCGTGAAGAACGGCCGGACCGCTCCGGCGATCGTGTCGCCCCTGGCGACCGTCCTCCAGTTCGTCTCCGGGGTGTTCTTCGTCTTCGCCTCCCTCCCCACCTGGATGCAGAGCATCGGCACGATCTTCCCGCTCAAGTGGATGACACAAGGGATGAGATCGGTCTTCCTGCCCGACTCCTTCGCCGCGCACGAGGTGGCCGGCGACTGGGAACACGGGCGGATCGCGTTGGTGCTCGGCGCCTGGTGCCTGATCGGACTCGTGGTGGCGGTACGCACCTTCCGCTGGCGCAACCGCGCCGACGGCTGACCATGAACTGCACCCCTGAGGAGAAGAGATGACGGGTCAGCGGCGGGCGGTCGTGCTCGGCTACAGCGGGCTGCACGGATCGGCCGAACTCAAACAGTCCTGCTTCCCGGGCCTCGACGAGCGGGAGGCGCGCCTGTTCCAGGGACTGGACTCCGCCGCCGCCCTCGTCGTCGACGGCGAACTGGTCGCCGCGGTGCAGCAGGAGCGGTACTCCGGGATCAAGTTCGACCACGCGTTCCCGGCCGACGCGATGGCGAGCTGCCTGACGATCGCCGGTCTGGACGCCACCGACGTCGACGCGGTGGCCCACAACTTCGACCACTCCCACATGCGGGTCTTCGCCGAGGGCGAGGAGTACGCGCGACGCCGCTACCGCGAGATCCTCGACCCGGCCCGACAGACCGAGCTGCTGCACCGGTTCATGCCCGCCCTGGCCCGGCACCGGGTGACACCGGTGTCCCACCACCACGCGCACGCCCTCACCGCCGCCGTCCCCTCCGGCTACGACGACGCACTGGTCGTGGTCGTCGACGGCATGGGGGAGTTGTACGCCATCAGCGTCTACGCGTGGCGGCACGGGCAGCTGACCCGCCTGGCCGCACTGGACTACCGCGCCAGCCTCGGCCTCCTCTACGCGATCCTCACCATGCACCTGGGTTACTGGCCCAACAGCGACGAGTACAAGGTGATGGCACTCGCCGCGATGGGCGACCCGGCGCGGTACCGCGACGTGCTGGCCGACGCGGTGCACTGCCAACCGGACGGACGGCTGGACGTGCCGCTGCTGCGACTCAACCGGGAGCCGTGGGCCCGGGAGACCTTCGCGACCTCGCGGGACTGGCTCACCGAGCGGGCCTGCCCGCAACGACGCGCCGGCGAGGAACTCACCCGGGAGCACATCGACCTCGCCAGCGCCGCCCAGGAACGCGTGGAACAGGCCCTGACCCACCTGCTGTCGTACTGGGTACGGCGGACCGGGCTGCGGCGGGTGGCGTTCGCCGGCGGCGTCGCGCTGAACTGCGTCGCGATCGGCAAACTGGCCGCCTCCGGCCTGGTCGACTCCGTGTACGTGCAACCGGCCGCCGGCGACGAGGGAACGGCGGTCGGCGCCGCACTCGCCCTGGCCGGTCCGGCCGTCTCCGGCGCCCACTACCCGTCGATGACCTACCTCGGCCCGGACGTCACCGAGGACGGACCTCCGGCCGACCAACCGTACTGGTCCGTGCCGGTGGGTGAGGGCGTCGCCGAGGCGGCGGTCGCACGGCTGCTGACGGAGGGCCGGATCGTCGGCTGGGCCCAGGGCCGGCTGGAGTTCGGCCCGAGAGCACTGGGCAACCGCAGCATCCTGGCCGACCCGAGGGACCGTGGCGCGCGGGAGCGGGTCAACGCCGCGGTGAAGTTCCGCGAGGAGTTCCGCCCGCTCGCCCCGGCGGTCAAGGCGGAGCGAGCCGACGACTGGTTCGTCATACCGCCGGGGACGAACATGCGGCACATGACGGTGGCCGTGCCGGTACGACCACCGATGGCGCAGCGGATCGCGGCGGTCGTGCACGACGACGGCACCGCTCGGGTGCAGGCCGTCCATCAGACGGACAACCCACGGTTCTGGCGGATCCTGGACGAGTTCGAGCGGCTGACCGGGACACCGGTGCTGATGAACACGTCGCTGAACGTGAAGGGCCAGCCCACCGCCCGGGCGGGCGCGGAGGCGTACCGCACCTTCGACTCGTCGAGACTGGACGTCCTCGTCCTCGGCGACCGGCTCTACGCCAAACCCGACGCGGTGGCGGCGGTCGAGCGGGCGGTGACCGACGCCGCGCGACACACCGTGCTCAAGGTGCGATAGGCGAGCCGGAGCACACCCCGGCCGCTGCTTTCCCTGTTCGCCGTAGTCAGCGCCTCCGTTCAGCCTGGTGCGCGACGAACAACCGGTCACCGTCGTCGGCGCGGCGACCGAACCGACGAGCTCGGCCGGCGTGGTGAGCGTCGTCGGTGGGTACCTCGGGCCCGTACGCGGCCGGACGAGATGTCCTGTCACGTACGGGTTTCAGCGGAAGGTCGGTCCACACAGGTGGAAGCCGCCCTTCCTCGAATCGAGCGGAAAGAAGGACCATGGCCGACAGCCGTGACATGTACGTCGTGCACAGCCTCTTCAGGCGCGAGTTCCCGACCGCCGCGGCACTGGTCCGGACAGTGGCTGCGGATGACGCCCCGACCACCGCCCGCGTCGCCGACCACGTGCTGCTGATCACCGGCGCGTTGCACACGCATCACACCGGTGAGGACACGCATGTCTGGCCGAAGTTGCTGCAACGCGGTCCGGACGAGATCGCGCCGCTGGTCCAGACCATGGAGAGTCAGCACGAGAGCCTGCACGCGGCACTGGCCGACGTGGAGGAGCGGGCGACCGTGTGGCGCCGTACCGCGACTGAGGCTGACCGGGAAGCGCTGGCCGCAGCCCTCGACGCGTTGATCGCGCCGATGTCGGCACACCTGGACGCCGAGGAGGCCCACGTGCTGACGTTGATCGACAAATACCTCACCGACGAGGAGTGGGCCGAAGCCGGGAAACACGGGCTGGCCTCGGCGCGGAAGAGCCAGCTGCCGATGATCTTCGGCATGCTGCTGCACGACGCCAGGCCCGAGCACACCGAGAGCCTCAAAGCGGTGATCCCGGGCCCGGTCTGGTTCGTGCTCTCCCGCCTGGGCCCGGTGGCCTACGGCAGGTACGCCCGGCGGCTGGGCCTCGACCGGGTGGGCGCCGCCTGACCGCGTGGGGCGGTCGGCCCGGGGTCGGCCGCCCCCTGGCCTGCCGTGTGAGAGGCGGCGGAGCCGGTCGTGGCGGATAATTGCCCGATGACAAATCCTGACCTCGATCCGGACGTCTATCCGCCCCTCGACCCTCGTGAGCCCGTGCCGGACGACGTCGGTGAGCTTCTTCCCGACACGCCCGGCGAGCTACCGGAGGCGCCGGTCGAGCCGTCGCCCGACGACGGTGAGCCGGGAGGCGTACCCGAGCCGGCATGACGGCGGTCGCGAGCGGCGCCGATCAGCAGTCCCGGTCCGCCGGGGACCAGCCCCATGAGGCGCCAGGTGGACCGCCGCGATCGCCCAGGCCGCCCCCGGCCTCTGCGCCGTCGCCGTCGGCGAGTTCACTGCCGGACCGACAGGTGTCGCCCGGTCCGTCATCGCGGACCGGGCGACGCTGTCATCCGTGCGGTGTTCCTCGACGGTGTGCGAGGGGAGCGACGACGCCGGGTTTGCTACTCCTGCCAGACGTTGAGGGCCCAGGCGAGGACGTACCAGACGCAGACGTACTCCCGCCCGGAGGCGATTCCGGCGATGTGGCAGGTGATCGGGTCGGGGAAGACACCCTGGAGCAGCCAGGCGCCCGCCGCGGCCTGCGTCACCGGCGCGGCACTCACCGCCGCGGTGACGGCGGTGACGGGAGCGGCCTGGGCGGCCCCGGCGGTCGTACCCAGGCCACTGGCCACCAGGGTGACCACCAGGGTCGTCGTGGCCAGTCTCTGCCGCAGTGATCGTTTGCGCATCGGGTTCTCCTCCCACGCGCCCTGGGCCGGATGTCCGGCCCAGGGCGTCCGTCGATGATCGATGCGTTACATGCTGCGCGGAGAACGGGCTCGGGTCGTCGGCCCACGACCTGACCCGTCGCGTACGCCAGGCGGGTGAGTCCGACCGTCCGCGTCCCCCGACAGGTGGACCCGCCACGCGAGCCGGCGCCATGCCCCGGGTGCCGATACCGAATCCCGGCGCATGGACGATGCTGCTCGGTCCGTCGGTGTTCAGGCGCGGCCACGTACGAGGGGCAGGAAGACCTCGTCGACGATGTCGAGGAGCACCTCGTCGGGGACCGAGGGGACGCCGCGCATCGCGTACTCGGCTCGTAGCAGCATCATGGGCGTTGTCGCGACGCGCGGATGGGCGGCCCTCGGCGGTGCCTCGCCGCGTGCCACGGCACGTTCGAGCATGCTCAGCCAGACGCGGTCCATGGTGTCCGCGCCCGAGCGTTCGCGCATGAGGTCGAGCAGCGCCGGGTCGTCCGCCGCCGCCGCCAGCAGGGCGCGGAGGACCGTTCCGTGCGGCGAGGACCACGTCTCGTTCGCCCGCCGCAGCATGTCGAGTGCGTCGCCCCGCAGGCTGCCGGTGTCGGGGTTCGGCATCACGGCGTCGGAGAGGTAGCGGTATGCCGCGATCCCCAGTGCTGCCCGATGTGGCCACCGGCGGTAGATGGCGTTCTTGTTGGTCCCGGCCCGGGCGGCGACGCGGTCCATGGTCAGCCCTGCGTAGCCGGACTCGCGCAGTTCCTCCGCCGCCGCGTGAAGGATGGCCTGTTCCAGCTCCGCGCCCCGGCGCCTGGTGCCCATGTCTTGCAGGGTACTGGAAGTACCTTATAGGGTACTCGGCGTACCTTAGATGAGAAGGGGTCCCCGATGCGCGTCTTCGGCATGAACTACGACACCGGCTTCGTCAGTGCCGGATCCACCACCCACGAACCGTTCGCCCCCGAGACCGTGCGGCGCGACCTCCGCGTCATCCGTCAGGAACTGCACTGCGACGCGGTTCGCATCACCGGCGGTGTCCAGGAGCGGCTGGACCTGACCGCGCACATCGCCGCCGAGGCGGGACTCGAGGTCTGGTACTGCCCGTTCACCAACGGTCTCGACCGCAAGGAGCTCATGGCGTTCGTGCTCGACGGCGCCGAGCGGGCCGAGCGGCTGAGGCGCAGCGGCGCCTCGGTGGTGTACCTTGCCGGCTCCGAGATCTCGTTGGTCACCAACGGCTTTCTACCCGGCCGTGACCTTGCCGAACGCATGGCGCTGTTGACCGAACCGATGAGGATGCGGGAAGCGATTCCTGCCGCGCGCGCCGCCGTGCGCGACTTCCTCGCCGAGGCGGTGCCCGCGGTGCGGGACCGGTTCGGCGGTGCCCTCGGCTACGCCTCGATCCCGTTCGAGGACGTCGACTGGGCCTCGTTCGACATCATCGCCAGCGACGCCGGTTACCGCGACGCGACCAATGCCGCAGCGTTCCCGCAGACCCTGGCGGCGGCGGTGGGCCAGGGCAAGCCGTACGCCGTGACCGAGTTCGGCTGCTGCACGTATCGCGGCGCGGCCGATGTCGCGGGAGGAACGGAACCCGTGACGTACGACGAGCACGGCCGTGCGGCGAAACTGACCGCGGAGTTGGAGCGTGACGAGGAGGGCCAGGCTCGCTACGTGCTGGATCTGCTGCACGACTACGAAGCCGGCGGGGTGGAGGCGGCGTTCGTGTACACCTTCGCGAACCGGCACCTACCGACCACCGGTGACCCGGCGCACGACTACGACCTGGCCGCGCGAGGGATCGTGCGGGTGTTGCCGGACGGCTCGTGGACGCCGAAGGCCGCGTTCCACGCACTGGCCGAGTACGGCCGCACGCGCACTCGGACGGGGCCCCGGTGATCCTGGTCGGCACCCTGCGCGTGTGCGCGATGCTGCGAGCCGACCCGACCGCCCGGGCGATCGGCAGGGGATTCAGCCGACGAGCCCGGATCCTCAGGAGGTGGACGGCGCCGCCACCGTGCTCAGGTATTTGGTGAGGCGGAGCAGCACGTGACCGGGGTCCGCGTCGAGGAAGGCGGCGGTATCGGCGAGGGCGCCGATCAGAGGCAGTCCACGACCACCGACAGTCAGCGGATCCGGCAACTCGGCGGCGAGCTGCGTGTCGTCGGGGGTGTCGCCGCGATTGCCGACCTCGATCAGGCAGTCGTGACCGTCGATGAGGATCGTCACGTCGACGGTGCTGCCACTGTCGGCGTGCAGCACCGCGTTCGCGCAGGCCTCGGACATCATCACCGCGAGGTGATCCCGTGCCTCCTCACCGACGTCGGTGAGGCTGAGCAGAGTGGTCAGGACGTGGCGGGCGCGGGTCACCGAAGAGGGCTGTCGTGGCAGTGACAGTGTCATGGTCACGCGCATTCCCGCAGCTCCCTCTCGGCCGTTCCGTGGCCGCGTCGGTTTCCCGGTGCCGTACCGACTGTGATCCACCGTACCCGGGCCTGATCCGCTGAAACGGCCACAGTGCCGCCGTGCGGTGTGCCCGTTCGCGGTGGTTTCGCCGCCGCGCGCATAGGCTGGTGTGCGGCACGCGTGAGGAGGCTGTTGTGGATCTGCAGGTGTCGGCCCGTCCCGGCCGGGGGTGCACGGTGGTGGAGGTGCAGGGTGACCTCGACATGGCCACCTCCCCGCGGTTGCGGGGCACCCTGCAGAAGCTCGTCGACGCCGGTGACCGACAGGTGGTGGTGGACCTGGCCGGGGTGGCGTTCATGGACTCCAGCGCACTGGGTGCGTTGGTGGTGATGTTCAAGTCGTCGCGCGAGGCCGGCGGACGGCTCAGCCTGGCCGGCGTGCGGCCCGCGGTGCGCCGCGTGCTGAACATCACCTCGGTGGATCGGGTGATCGACATCTACGACGACGTCCCGGCAGCCGAAGCGACATATCGCCCTTCGGCGGTGTGACCGGCAGGAGTCGGTCAGTCGGGCAGCGCCGCGCTGGCGCGTTCCGCATCGGCGCCGGCGTTGGCGAGCCGACCGCGCTCGTGCCCTCCGTACCAGTCGAGGATCAACAGCGTCGCGTCGTCGGCCAGGGTGGGTCCGGCCACCTCGAGCACGGCGTCGGCCAACGCCCGGGCGGCCTCGCGCGGGTGCAGGTCACGCAGCGTCGGCAACACCGCCGGAAGGTCCAGGCCGGCGGCGTTGCGTTCCAACATGCCGTCGGTGACCACGACCAGGCGATCGCCGGGCTGCAGCGTGACCTCCTCGTGCTGGTACTCGGCATCGGCGAACATGCCCAGCGGGAGGTTCCCCGGCAGCCGTACCGGCTGCGTCTTCCCGCCGCGCACCAGTAGCGGCGGCACGTGCCCGGCGTTGAGCAGCGCGCAGACCCCGGTGCGGAGGTCGAGGCGACCCAGGACCGCGGTGACGTAGCTGCCGCGCACCACGGCGTGTTCGGCCACCGCGGCGTTCGCGACGTCGGCCTGCTCGACCAGGCCGGCGGGGAGGCGGCGGGTGTTGCGCAGGCTCCCGACTCCCAGGGTGGCAGTCAGCGCGCTGGACACGCCGTGACCCATCGCGTCGGTGACGCTGAAGTGCAGGACGTCGCGGCCCAGGCTGTAGTCGAAGGTGTCGCCGCCGATGCTGGCAGCCGGCTCCAGCCACCCGGAGAGCGTGAACGCGCTCGCCTCACAGGTGAACGACCCCGGCAGCAGGCGACGTTGGATCTCCGCGGACAGCGTGAACGGGGTGGTGCGTTGACCCCACTCGAACAGGTCGGTGTGTCTCCGGTTGGCGATCACCACGAAGGCCAACGCGTGCGCCGTGCGGGAGATCTCCCCCAGCGCCTGCGCGGTCGGCTCGGTGGGTAGCGTCATCTCCAGCAGACCGATCGCCTCACCACGGTCGGTGACCGGCGCCAACACCGTCCAGCCGTGGGCCTGCTTGGTCACCTGCACCGTCTGGGTCCGCAACGCCTGCTCTGCGGGACCCTGATCGAACGGCTGCACGGTGGCGACCTCGTCGCCGTGGCGGCGGGTGCCACCCGCATCGTCGAACGGCACGTGCGCCAACCGCACCAATGCCCGACCACTGAGATCGACGATCAGGAACGAGACGTCCGACGCGCCGAGCGCGGCACCGACCTCACGGGTGACCGCCTCGACCGGTGAGGCGTCCTCCGCCGCGTCCAACAGGCCGGCCAGCACACGCCCTTGACTGCTTTCCACCCCCGGGTCTATGGAACCACCCCGCCGACCAGCACCACGCGCGAAGGCGGGCACCGGGCGACGCCTCACAGGGTGATGACCACCTTGCCGCGCGCGTGTTCGTCGGCGAGGTAGCGGAACGCCTCGGCGGTCCGTCCGAGTGGAAAGGTGCGGTCGACGACCGGCGTGAGGCGGCCCGCGTCGACGAGCTGGGTGAGCGCCAGCAGGTCACTCTTGCGGCCGATCGACGAGAGTGGTCGCACCGGACGCTGCCGCATGAAGGGCGCGGTCAGCATCGTGATGAGGTTGCGTTCGAACCCACCCAGCAGCCGGCCACCCTTCTCCACGCCGACCAGGACGAGCGTTCCGGTCGGGGCGAGGAGCTGACGGAGCCGGTTCACCGGGCGGTCACCGATCAGGTCGATGATGACGTCGAAGCGGTGGGGGCTCCGGGTCACGTCCTCGCGGGTGTAGTCGACGACGTGCTCGGCGCCGAGCGACCGGATCAGGTCGACCTTGGTGGAGCTGCCGACGCCGGTCACCTCGGCGCCGTACGCCCTGGCTATCTGGACGGCGAAGGTGCCGACCCCGCCGGCGGCGCCGATGACGAGGACCCGCTGTCCGGGGCGGGGGCGGGTCCGGCCGTCGAGGGCCTGGAGGGCGGTCATGCCGGAGACCGGCATGGCGGCGGCCTGCGCGAACGTGAGCGCCGCCGGCTTCGGTACGAGGTTCTTCGCCGGGATCGAGGCGAATTCGGCATAGAGGCCGGTGCCCCAACCGAGCACCTCGTCACCGGGTGCGAACTCGGTGACGGCGCTGCCGACGGAAAGCACCTCACCGGCGCCCTCGGTCCCCGCGATGCGGTGCCTCGGGGCACGGGGTCCGACGATGCGGACCGCGTACGGCCGTCCCGCGAGCAGGATCCGGTCTCCCCGGTGGATGCCGGCGGCCCGGACCCGTATCAGGACGTGGCCCTTCCTGGGTTCGGGCCGCGCGACCTCACGCAGCGTCAGCGTGTCCGGTGTGCCGTAGCGGTCCTGGGTGATGGCCGTCATCGTGTCCGCCGCCGAGCCGGTCATTCGACGGTTCGCAGGATCTGCTCGATGGAGGCGGTGCGGGTCCGCAGCTCGGCGACGTCGGCGGCCACCCGCTGCTGAGCGTCCAGCGTGTTCTCGGCCAGTTTCTCGTAGCGGCCCACGAGCTGCCGTAGCTCCTCGTCACGCTGGGCGTCGATCCGGTTCTTGCGGAACTCCAGGACGGTGGCGGCGGTACCGCCGAGGATCAGGAAGGCGAACAGCAGCAGACCGAGTACGAGGACCGTCTCGGGCCAGGTCTGTGTCATGGGGAGCGCTCCTTCGGTGCCGGACCCGTCGCGGGTTCGGAGCTGGTGAGGGTCTGTGCGGCGGCGACGAGGGCCGACGCGGTCAGGTGCAGGTCGAACTCGGCGACCTCGTAGTACTTCATGGCCTTGCCGTCGTCGGACAGCTCGAGGCTGCCGATGATCAGGCCGGCGGCTTCCAGTCGTTGCAGGTGCATGTGCAGCAGGGGTCGGCTCACGCCGATCTCGCGGGCCAGGTGGCTCACGTAGTCGCGGCCACCGGCGAGCTTCGCCATGATCCGCAGCCGGAGCGGATTGGCCAGTGCGGCCAGCATCTCGACCAGCTCGTCGCCGGTCGGCTGGGCCACTGTCATCATCCGCCTCCATGTGTAAGAGAAACCTTACATGTGAAAAGCTAGCAGGGCGGGTGGGGCTTGACAAGCCTGGGACCTGTCAAGCCTGTGGATCCGGCAACCCGCGGTCGTCACCACGCAGAGGACACCTGGGGGTAGCTCGCGCGGGGGACGGGCCCCGCGCCACCGTCCCGCCCGGCACGGGCCGGTCGGCGGCGACGTCAGGCCGGCTGTGGATCGACGCCGGTGCGCCCCCGTCGGCTGGCGAGCATCTCGATCGCCGCGAACACGATCCCGAGGCCGGCCAGCAGCACCAGGTTCCACAGCACGGACAGCGGCGCGGTCAGGGGCGCGAGCACGGTGAGCAGCACCGCACCGCCGATCCTGGAGCCGCTGACCCGCCTCCACACCCGCCACCAGAACGCCTGGTTCGCCGCGATGTAGGCGACCGCACCGAGGTAGAGCGCGTAGTGACCCAGGGCGTGCGTGTGGGCGCCCAGGGGGCTGCCGTGCAGGATCAGGGTCTCGCGCAGGCCGAACGCGAACAGGATCAACCCGGCGACCATCGGCAGGTGCAGGTACGTGTAGGCGTCCCGGGCCAGGTGGACCCGCTCCTCGCCCCGGGCGGCCTGCAGGGCGTCGTGCGCGAGCCCGGCGTCGGTGTGGAAGTAGGACCACCAGATGGTGCAGATGGCGATCGAGGCGGCGACCAGGAGCAGGACCAGCAGCAGCGACGTCGCTTCCTGCGCGCCGGAGAACCCGAGGGCGATGATGGTCTCACCGAACGCGATCAGCATGATCAACGCGTAGCGGTCGGTCCAGTGCCGCACGGTGCGGATCCGCCACCTGCGCAGCCCGCTCCGGTAGCTCCCGAGGATCTCGGTCACCACCGCGACCAGCCACATCATCGTGATGATCAGGTCGATCGGTGGCGCGTCGCCGAAGGTCACCTCCACCACGATGCTGCCGGTCAGCAGCGCCAGCGCCACCGCACTGGGCCACGCCGACTGCCGGACCACGGCCGGCAGGTCCGGTTGGTCCCGCGCGGCATACCAGACCAACGCGGCCTGGACGATCCAACCGGCGAGGTACGCGGCCACCACGACGCTGGCACCGGGGAGTCCACCGGGAGTCGACTCGAAGGTGTGTGGCAGCGCGATGCCCAGAATCAGCGTCAACGCCATGACGCCGATCATCGCCAGACGCACCGGGACGGTCTCGTGCCGGATCGCGTTGGTCACCCAGGAGAAGCTCGCCCACGCCCACCACAGCAGTGCCAGCAGGATCAGCCCCTGCACCACCCCGAAGACCGAGTTCTCCCGCACCATGAGGACAGTGACCTGGATGAACGCGAACACGAAGACGAGGTCGACGAGGAGTTCCTTCGGGGTGGCTCCCGGGATCTTGGCGACTTCGGGATCGACCCGCGCGTGTAGTTGCCGGTGGCGTCGCCGGAACACGGTGCGGTCGGCGACGACCATCGCCGTGACCCCGAGCAGGAGCAACGCGAGCGCACCCAGAGGTGGGGTACGGGCCGCCAGTGGCAACAGCGCCAGCAACGTTACGCTGCCCACCACCGGGCTGCGCCCGAGCATGCCGAGGGCGCGACGCTGAAAGGCGATCAGTCCGCCGAGATAGACGATGACGCCCCCGAACAACAGAACGGCGCTCGCGGCGTGCCAGGGATGGTCGGCGGTGCCGGTGGCGGAGGAGACGGCGTGCTTCAGGCCGAGCGCGAGCACGATGAGTCCGCAGATCATCGGCAGGTGCAGGCCGCTGTAGGCGTCCCGGGCGATCCGGGACTGCTCGGCGCGGGGGAGAGCCTGCATCGCGTGTTCCGCGACGACCTTCGCGACGTCGAAGTAGGTCCACCAGAGCACGGAGATCACGGCGATGCTGAGTGCGGCTCCGGCCAGAAGCTGCCAGGTGACGGGCTCGTCGCCGCCCAGACCCTGGCTGACCCCGACCGAGATGACCGTCTCGCCGAGTGCGACGAGGATGATCAGGCCATGCCGCTCGGCGAGGTGTCTGCTGGACACCACCTGCGCGTTGCCGCTGCTGACCACCCGCAGCGCACTGAAGTTGATCACGATGACCAGGGCGAACAACACGGTCCGCAGGTGCCGGTCGTCGATCGGCAGGTCGAGCCGGGGCGGCAGCCAGATCGCGCAGGCCAGGATCACCCCGGCCGGCAGGTAGGTCAGCCAGGACGCGATCACCGGACGTCGCCCGGCCGGGCCCTGCGACCAGTGCAGATAACTGAGCACCGCCAGCACGGAATAGATGATCAACAGGTAGCCGGACGCGACGAGCAGCGGTTCGAAGACGCCGCCGGACTCGGCGGTGAAGGTGCCCGGAATGGCGACGCCCATGATCAGCAGCGTCGTGGCGATGCCGAAGACGACCAGGGGCAACAGGCCCTTGTCCAGGTACACGACGTTGCCGAGCCAGGCGCAGGAGTTCCAGCAGTGCCACAGCATCAGCACCACGATGGTGCCCTCGGCGACCCCCAACCATTCGAGGTGGCTGGCCATCAGGTTGGTGACCCGCAGGAACGCGAACACGAAGAACAGGTCGATGAAGAGTTCCATCCAGCTCACCTCGCCGGTGGACCCCTCGGTGCGAAGGACGAGGAACCGACGCCGGAGCGCGGCCGGTGTCGCGCCCCCGTCCCTCATGCCCCTACTGTGCCGATCGGGCCGGGGCGCGGCGGCCACAACGGGGAATTCACGCGCCGCCGACGGCACCGTCCGAGCGCTGGCCACCGCCGCTCGACCCGCGGTGCCGGAGCCGGGACGGCAGGTGGGCGGATCAGCCGGTCGGCTGGCACACCTTTCCGGTGAAGGCGGGGTCGGGTTGCTGGAAGCGGGACCAGGCGGGATTCGCGGCGATCGGCAGCGGAGGCGCCTGCCAGGCCGCACCGAGACGCTGCAGCAGGGGGTACTCGTCGCGTTCGTGCCGGATCGGTTCGCCGGAGAGGAAGGCGAGCAGCCGGTCAGCGACCAGGCTTCGGTTGAGGAGGCCACCGTGCACGCCCGGCATCTCGAAGACGGGGATGCGGCTGTACTCGCCCGGTGGCGCCTCGGCGGCGGTGGTGGTGGGGATGAAGGCCACCATCCGGATCCCGGGTACGGGGCACATGAGTTGGTTGCGATAGAACGGCGCGTCGTCGACCAGGGACCGGATGAACGGTTCGTCGGGACCGGTGTGCGGGCCACCGACCAGACGCATCGCGCCGAACACCAGCCGCAGTTGCCACCCGGTGGCCACGCCGAAACCCCGGTTCTCGTGCGGCGGCGGGTAGTAGGCGCGTCCCGCGTTGATCAGGGGGCTGAACATGGCCAGGGTGTCGACGGCGGGATGCGCCCCCTGCTGCAGGTAGCTGCGGGCGACCATGGCGCCCTCGCTCTCGCCGATGAGGGCGATCGGTCGTCCGGTGCGCTGGTGCAGCCGTCGCACCTGCTCGTCGAGCAGTCGGACACTGTCGGCCACCGAGATCGCGGTGTCGCGCGATCCGTAGGGCAGGGGAGCGCCGTGCGAGCTCAGCCCTCGGTAGGAGAAGCGTTCGACCCGCTCGTCGGGAGGCTGCTCGCCCCCGTAGGACGAGCCGTAACCGGCCAGGACGATGACCGCCTGCGGCACGTCGGGTGGCAGCGGGTGGTCCAGGACCACCGCCTCGGCCCGCAGGTCCTTGCCCGGTACGGCGTCGACCAGCACCGGGATGAGCATCGGCACCGCGAGGGCCAGCACCACCGCGACGGGGGTCGCCGGCACCCACGCCCACCGCGTCGACGGATTGATCAGCGCGGTACGGATGATCCGGTTCCACAACAGCCCGTTGACCACCCCTGCCACGGTGGCCACCGGCACCGTCCACCATCCCGGCAGACTCCAACACAACGCGCCGGCCATGGTCAGCACCACGAAGTTCAGCAGTGACCAGCCCACCAGCGAGATCGACGGCAGCCCCCGCCACCACGGCGCCAGCACCGCAGCCCGTTGCAGGAACGGCGCCAGCAGGAACATCGGCACCACCGAGGCCAGCAACACCCAGGACAGCGCCACCACCGACGCGGCCACCGAGATCAGCGCCCACGGCGCGACGAAGACCGCCACCAGCGCGGCGAGCCCGAGATTGCGTCGCAGCAGCCACCGCACCGGCGGTCGTGGCACCTCGCCCGGCCACGCCAACACCACCAGCAGCGTGTGGAACAGACCCCGAGCCACCACCAGCATGCCGAGCCAGAGCGCGAACGAGGGCCAGGAGTCGTGGTAGACGTACAGCCATCGCAGGTCGTGGTAGGTGTCGTACGGCCACACCGCCGCCGTCTGCGGCGCCAGACCCTGCGCCGCGACGAATCCCAGTGAGACCACGACGGCGGCCTCGATGGTCGGGGACACCGAGGTGAGCAGCAGCAGCGCAGCCAGTCTGCGGTCCGCCGCCAGCACCCCGCCTCCTCACCGTCGCCCCGTCCTGCACCGACGGGGTGGATCGCCGTCGCCGCCGGTGCCGAGGTCTTCATGATGCGCTGGCTGGTCGTCGCGAGCGGCGCAAACGGCGTAGCCGGGCCGTCTGTCCGTGGCCCACCAGATCGACGTGCTCACCGTGCTGCGCCGCTGTTCGTACCCGCCGACACGCGTGACCCGGCCGCCGGCTGACCTTTGCCACCCGCCTCTGCGTCGGACGCGCGGCCGGGCCGCGTCGCACGCTCAGTTCGCCGCGTCGCCGAGGGCGACGCAGACGTTCTCCTGCCGGCCGACGGCGAGTGCCAGTCCACGGGTGCCGGTCGCGTCGATCGAGATGACGTGCAGGCCGTCGAGAATGTAGTAGCCACGCGGGTGGAGATCGCCCGGCCGGAACCCGAACCCGGCCGGCCCGACGATGGTGTAACGCAGCCAGCCGCCGTCCGGCCGGTACTCCAGCAGCCCGGAGCCACCCGCGTCCCGGCGTACGGCCTGCCCGGTGTCGGTGTTGACGAAGTCCACGGTCAGCGGTCCCGCGAACTCCTCATGTTTGACGGTGCCGTCGGGATACCGGGCGAGCACCCGGACCCGGATGTCCTGCGAGACGACGCGGACGCCGAGCGGGAACGAGCAGTAACGGCCGGCCGGGCCGGTCCATTCCTGCTGGACGTAGGGGCGCCAGGGCTCGGGGTGAAGGCCGCGTCCGGCCTGACGATCCGATGCCGTCGGCGGTGTGCCGGTGCCCCGAGCGGCCACCGGGCCGGCGGGAGCGAGCAGCAGGGCCGTGGCCGTGAGGGCGGCGAGCACTGTCCTTGCCAGGTGCATGTCATCCACCTAACCAGTTCTCAAGTATTAACCGGTGTTAATGAGACTACTGGTTAGGTGGGCGGAGTCAAGGCACACTGTCGGGATGCACTGGGTGAACGTCGAGGGCTATCCGATGCCCATCCCGATCGGCGGGCATCCCGCCCTCGAACTCTGCAACACCTGGGCCGGCTGGGCCGCTCCACCCAGCCCGGAACGCGAATGGCTGCGCGACTTCGACCGCCTCGCGGTATGGACCGGGCACGTCAGGCTCCTCACCCCGACCAGCGTCGCCCGACTCCGCGAGCAGGGCCGCCGCGACCCCACCGCCGCCCACGAGGTGCTCGCGGCGACTCGCCAACTGCGTACCGCGCTGCACGACGTCCTGCTCGACCCGCACGACACCGACGCGTTCCGGCACGTCGCCGAAGAGGCACGACGCGCCGCCGCCGCCGCGACCCTGGAGACCGACCGCACCGGGCTCGCCCACTGGTCACTCCCCGACGACCTCGGCCTGCGACTCCCGCTCCTGGCCGGTGCCCGCGCCGCCGCCGACCTGCTCACCACCCCCGCCCGCACCGAGGTACGCGCCTGCCCCGCCGACGACTGCGGATGGCTCTTCCTCGACCCCCGGGGCCGACGCCGCTGGTGCAGCATGGCCACCTGCGGCAACCGCTCCAAGGTCCGGGCCTGGGCCGCCCGCCGACAACCACACTGACCCCGCCCTGACGAGCCCGACGGTGAAGAGGCCGGCACGTGTCCACGCCGTCGACAGCGTGAGCACGTGCCGCAGAATCACATCCCGACCCACCAACAGCCTCCGGACGGGCTGCACCGGTGTGACGGTCCTGCCGCGACCGTGGTCGGTCGATCAGGCTTGCCGCAGTCCGTTCCGAGGTGGGACGGATGGGTCTGACGGTAGCGGTGTGCCTCAGTCGCTCGGCATGCCCCGGTCGCGGGGCGGGATCCGATCGTCGTAGGCCCCGGGCGGGCCGGAGTGACGCCTGCCGTCGACGTACGGCAGGCCGTTGGCGGTGCAGCCGTGCAACCCCAGTGTCTGCTGCTGCATCACCGGAGCCGGTCGGCCGCGTCCCGGGCACAGTTCGTGGCCCATGCCGAGGCGGTGACCGACCTCGTGGTTGACCACGTACTGGCGGTAGCGGTCGATGTCCTTGCCGAAGCCGGGTGCTCCTTTGGCCCACCGGGCGACGTTGAGGACGACCCGATCGCCGTTGCGGCAGGAGGTGTAGCCGTCCGGCGTGTCCTGGCACAGCACGTCCCGGGTGACCGGGGTGGCCAGGTAGATGGTGAAGTCGGGCCGGCGGCCGGGGCCGACCCGGCGCAGTTGCCACTGTCCGCCGGCGGTCCAGCCCTGCGGGTGGGCGAGGGCCTCGGTGACCTGGTCGGCGAACTCAACAAGCGGAATGCCCCGGATGCCGCGCTCCATCGCGACCTGGTAGCGCAGTAACTGCCCGGCGCCCCGCCGCCCCGAGCCCGGCTCGCCGGGCGCGATGTCCCACGTGTTGTCGCCCGTCGCCGGATAGCCGACCGGCGGCGGAGGCGGTTGCGCGAGGGGATCGGCGGTCACCGTCGGTGCGGCGGTCACCGTCGGTCCGGGGGGTTCGGCGGCCCGCGCGTCCGCGTCGGCGGTCGGGGCACATCCGGCCAGCAGCACGGCGATCAGCGGTACGACCAACGGCGGAAACGCATTCCGGGCGGTCCGCATCCCGGTGTCGAACGAGCTCATGGTCCTCCGTCCATGGGGCCTGCCGCTGGTCGTGGCAGGTGGGAGAAGGACGGCCGACGATTCCGGAAAGTTGATCCGTTGGCGGCTCAACCTTTTCGCGGTGCTGCCCGTCAGAGACGTCGTGAGGCAGCATGGCCAGGGGTGACGCGGAGTTCGTCGAGTTCGTCCGGGCGGCATCGGGACGGCTGGCACACGCCGCGTACCTGATGACCGGCGACCATCACCAGGCCGAGGACGCCGCGCAGGCCGCTCTGGTCCGGACGTACGCCTCCTGGTCGAGAGTCAGACGCGACGACCCCTACGCCTACACCCGACGGGTGATGACCAACTACATCGTGGACGGTTGGCGGCGTCCGATCCGGGAGCATCCCACCGACGAGGTGCCGCACCGGCATCGGGATGACGTCGCGGACGAGGTCGCCGCCAGACGGACGTTGCAGCACGCTCTCGGCACGCTCACTGCTCGTGAACGGGCGATCGTGGTGTTGCGCTACTTCTTCGACCTGCCGGAACTGCAGGTGGCCCGCGAGCTGGAGGTCTCGGTGGGCACGGTGAAGAGCACGAGTTCCCGTGCGCTGGAGAAGCTGCGTCAGACCCTTGTCGAGTTTCCGGACACGCGGGGAGGGGATCGATGACCGAGGCAGACCGCCTCCGTGCGGCGATGCAGGCGACGGAACAGGCCGAGTGGAGCCGGTTCGACGTCGAGACCATCATGCGCGACGGCCGTCGGCTGCGCCGTCGCCGCTGGGCGGTCCAGGGTGGCACCATCGTGCTCGCGATCGTGCTGGTCGTCGGCGTCGCGGTCGCGTGGGACCGACCTCGCCCCCCGGAACCGGCCGCGCCACCGGACCCGGCACCCACCGCGACCGCCACCGCATCGACTGAGCAGACACCCACCGGCGTCGCGACACCCCCACCGGTGATCGGCGACGTCGTGCGGACCGGCATCTGGTATGGCGACGAGGAGCGGGTGTTCTACGTCGTCCCGGTCAGCGTGCCCCGCGCGCCCGGGGTGACGATCGGGTTGGCCGCCGGACGGCGTACCCCCACCCAGCAATTGACCTTGGACTTCCTGGTCAACGACGTCGAGGGTGCCGACCGCCGGCCCGGTTTCCACCAGATCGGGTACGAGCCGTCGGGTGAGGTGCTGCCGGACGACCCAGTGCCCACCTTCGGATACTTCGTCGGGCCCGCCGCAGGGATCGTCGGCACGGTCGGCGGCCAGACGGTCACGGCGCGGTTGGCTCGTTGGAGTGCGGACACCGATGTGGTGATCTTCTGGTTCCCTCCGCAGGCACTCCGGCCGGGGCAGCGCTTGGACGGCATCCGCGCCTGGGATGCGCGGAACCGGGAGCTCTGAGCACGTTCACGCCGACGCCCTCATCTGTCCGCTTGCGTTGTAGTGTCGACCAAATGGTCCGTAGCGGAGTCGAGGGTGGGTGCGCCGGTGACTGAGGGGCGGCAGACGCGAAACGCGGAGCGCACTCGGCGTGCCGTGCTCGATGCGGCCACCCCGATGATCCTGGAGAGAGGCGACGGCATCACCCTGGCCCAGGTCGCCACCGCCGCCGGGGTGTCGAAGAGCGGCTTGATCCACCACTTCGGCAGCCGGGAGCAGCTCGTGATGGCCGTGGTGGAGGATGCGTACGAACGCTTCCAGGAGGCGGTCCTCAGCCATCTCGACCTGTCGGAGAACTACCCCGGCAAGATGCTCCGCGCCTACGTTCGCGCCCTCTGCGCGGGAAGCACCGACGTCGTGGCGGCGCGCGACGTCGCGTCGGTGCCGATCTGGAGCGGCCTGTACGCGGTCCCCGGGATTGCCGCTGTGGTGCGGGAGCGCAGTGAGTGGTGGAGCGAGCAGCTCGCCGCCGACGGGCTGAGTGCCGAGCGCGTCCAGCTCGTGCGTCGCGCCGCCGAGGGGGTCGCCATCGCGGTCCTGCACGGGGAGGAGGACGAGGCGAGCATCGCGACCGCGCGCCGGCTCCTGCTCGACCTCGCTACGGACGGCACCTTCCCCGCGCCCATCTGACCTCTCCTGCGGCCTTTGGGGCCTGCTGTGCCGTTCGGCACAGCAGGCCCTTTTGCGTGCCGGGGTCCTGGTAGGGCCCGTCCGAAGGAGTGTGGCGGCACGCTCGTCCGCCACAACAAACCGACTGTGTTGTCTAACCGACCATCTGGACGGTAGCTTGGCGACGTCGCCGCCCCGCCGACTGCCGACAGGAGTCTCGATGAATGACGCCCCTCCCAAGGCCACCGCCAGAACCTGGATCGGTCTCGCCGTCCTCGTCCTGCCCCTGCTGCTGATCACGATCGACGGCACCGTCCTGATCCTGGGCCTACCGGCGATCTCCGCTGAGCTGAGCCCCACCGGCATCGAGCAGCTGTGGATGATCGACATCTACTCGCTCGTTCTCGCCGGCCTGCTCGTGGCGATGAGCACCGTGGGCGACCGCTTCGGTCGACGACGTAACCTGCTCATCGGCGCAGTCGTCTTCGCGATCGCCTCCGTGGCCGGCGCGCTGGCCACCTCGCCGTGGATGCTGATCGGCGCCCGGGCCCTCCTGGGCGTCGGCGGAGCGATCATGATGCCCTCGACGCTGTCCCTGGTGCGCAACATGTTCCTCGACCGGCAGCAGCGCCGCTACGCGATGGCCGTGTGGGGCGCGATGGCGTCGGTGGGCGCGGCGGTCGGGCCGATCCTCGGTGGCTGGGTCATCGAGGCATTCAGCTGGCAGGCCGCGTTCCTGATGAACATCCCCGTGATGCTGCTTCTCGTGATCGTCGGTCCGCTGCTGCTGCCCGAGAGCCGCAACCCCGAGCTGCACCGGATCGACCTGCTCAGTGTCGTGCTCTCCCTGGTGGGCATGATCGGTGTGGTCTACGCCCTCAAGACCCTGGCCGGTGGCAAGGACACCGGTCTCGCGGTGACGGCCCTCGTCGTCGGCCTGATCGCGGTCGCCCACTTCGTCCGCAGGCAACTCACCCTGCCGACGCCGCTCATGGAGGTCCGGCTGTTCACGGTGCGGCACTTCCGGGGCGCCGTGATCGGAGACCTGCTGTCGATTTTCGCGATGGTCGGCGCGCTGGTCGCCCTCATCCAGCACCTCCAACTCGTGCTCGGCCTCAACCCGCTCCAGGCCTCCGTCTGGCTCATACCTCAGGCGGTTCTCGCCGGCACCGCCGGATTCGTCGCGGCGACCCTGGTCAAGCGCGTCCTGCCCGCGTACGTCATCGCGGCCGGCCTCCTGGTCGCCGCCGCCGGCTTCGGGTTGACCACGTTCCTGGCGCCGACGTCGAGCCCGGCCCTGGTCGCGACCGCCCTCGCGCTGGTCTCGCTCGGCGCGGGCATCGGCCTGACCCTGAGCAACGACATCATCATGAGCTCCGTCAAGCCCGAACGAGCCGGTCAGGCCGCCGCGACCTCGGAGACCGCCTACGAGATCGGCACGACGCTGGGCACCGCCGTCCTGGGCGGGATGCTTGTCGCCTGGTACACCAGGGCCTTCACCGCCGGAACCGAGACGCTGCACCTGCCGGAGTCCCTGGCCGAACGGGCATCCTCGACGATGGCCGAGGCCCTGCTGGTCGCCGACGAGGTCGACAGCGGCACCGGAGCCTCGATCCTCGATGTCGCGACGACCGCGTTCACCGACGCGATCGCCGTCACCGGCGCGATCGGCGCAGGGATCATGGTCCTCGCCGCGATCTGGTCCCTCGTCACCCTTCGAGGTGCGGCCGCGAATGCGGACCTCGCCGCGGAGCACGAGCACTGACCCGTGCCGCCCACCACCAACTCATCGATGTGCGTCGACACCCGGCGGGCTGGCTGCCACACTGGATGCGCCTCTGACCACGGTCGGCGTACCCACCACCTCACCTGGTCCCCGAACCGTCCGGCAGCCCCGCCGGACGTGCCCGCTCCCCGGCGGGCATCGCATCCTCCCCGTGAAGGAGCGCCATGAAACGGTCCCTCCGGGCCGCCCTGGCGGTGGTCGTCCTCGCCGCCCCGCTGGCCCTGACCGCCCCCGCGCAGGCGGCCACCACCCTCACCATGCGCGGCGCCGACGTCTCGTCCCTGCAACGCAGCCTCGACCTCGGGGCGCGCTACTACAACGCCTCCGGCGCTCAGGCCGACCCCTACGACATCCTCGCCGCCAAAGGCGTCAACTACCTGCGGCTACGCGTCTGGAACAACCCGGTCAGCGGCTACAACAACAAGGCGAAGGTGCTCCAGCAGGCCAGGACGATCAAGGCGAAGGGCTTCAAACTCCTGATCGACTTTCACTACTCGGACACCTGGGCCGACCCGGGCAAGCAGTATCCGCCCGCGGCCTGGGCCACCCACTCCCTGAGCCAGTTGCAGAACGACGTCTACACCTACACCCACGACGTGTGCAGCGCCCTGAAGGCACAGGGCACCACCCCGGACGCGGTGCAGATCGGCAACGAGATCAACGTGGGCATGCTGTGGCCGACCGGTCGGGTCGTCAACGACGACTTCGCCCCGCTGGCCAGCCTGCTCAAGCAGGGCCACCGCGCCACCAAGGCGTGCAACGGCGGCACCCAGGTGTGGATCCACACCGCCAACGCCGACAGCCTCGCCAACGCCCGCTGGTTCTACGACGGCATCCGGTCCCAGGGCGTCACCTGGGACGTCACCGCACTGTCCTACTACTGCATGTGGCACGGTTCGCTGGCGAACCTGTACAACGTGATCGCCGACGTGAAGTCCCGCTACGGCAAGCCGGTGGTGCTCGCCGAGACCGCGTACCAGTTCACCACGGCGAACGCCGACCACCAGGGGAACGCGATCCCCGGCACCGTGCTGTGCGACAACATCCCGGCCACCTGGGCCGGGCAGGCACAACAGTTCAGCTGGGTCCAGAACACCGTGCGCAACGCCGGCGGCGTCGGCGTCTTCTACTGGGAGCCGACCTGGTACGCGATCCGGGGCAACGGCTGGGACCCGGCGGACATCAACGGCAGCGGCAACGGCTGGGACAACATGGCCGTCTTCGACTGGAGCGGACGCGTCAACCCGCACGTGGTCTGGACCCCGTGACCCGCCACCCCTGGTCCGGCGGTTGAGCCGACCGCAGTCTGTCCACTCCCGACGATCGGCCGATGGAACATCCGCGAGCACCCGATGTGTGCGAAGATGCGCCGACCGATTTCCACCGATGACGGGGTGCAGGCGTGCGGGTCGTACTGGCGGAGGACCTTGCCCTGCTGCGGGACGGTCTCCACCGGTTGCTGACGGCCTCCGGCTTCGACGTCGTCGCCGCCGTGAACAACGGGCCCGATCTGAGAACGGCACTGATCGAGCAGCGGCCCGACGTCGCCGTCGTCGATGTCCGGATGCCACCGCACCACACCGACGACGGGTTGCGGGCGGCCATCGAGGCCCGTGCGGTGGTGCCTCGGCTGCCGGTGCTCGTGCTCTCGCAGTTCGTCGAGCCGCTCTACGCGCGTGAGCTTCTCGTTGACGGCGCGGGCGCGGTCGGCTATCTGCTCAAGGACCGGGTACTCGACGTCGCTCAGTTCATCGAGTCCGTCCGGCGGGTGGCCGCGGGCGGCACCGTGATGGATCCGGAGGTCATCGCCGAGCTACTCGCCGGCCGGGCACGGGGACGGTCCCTCGAGTCGTTGAGCCCACGGGAGCGGGACGTTCTCGCGCTGATGGCCGAAGGCCGGTCCAACGGTGCCATCGCCGCCCGGATGTTCGTCTCCGAGAAGGCAGTGGTCAAGCACGTCAGTAGCATCTTCACCAAACTGGGGTTGTACCTCTCGACCAGCGACAACCGACGGGTGCTCGCCGTGCTCGCCTATCTCGACAGCTGACGGAGCGGCACACGGACCACCCGGAGCGCCGGCCCGGGGTGGTCGACGTGCGGGCCGGACCCGGAGCTACCGCTCGGCGCCGCCCACCGGGCTGTCGAGGCCCGTCGGCGTCGAGAGCTCGGCATCGGCTTCGCCGGGCAGCGGATCCGCGACGACGGACGCGCCGGCGGTGGGCAGCGCGATCGTCAGTATCGTCCCACCGGTGGCCGGTCCGCCGATCTCCAGCGTGCCGTCGAACGCGGCCAGGCGCTGCCGTACGCCCTCCAGACCGCCCCCCGGCACGAACACCGCGCCGCCCCGGCCGTCGTCACCGACCTCCAGGAGCAGCCGGTCGTGCTTCCGGCGGCCATGTACCCATGCCCGGCGTGCGCCGCTGTGCTTCACCGTGTTGGCCAGCGCCTCGGAGATCGTGAAGTAGGCAGCCGCCTCGACCGAGTCGCTGAGCCGGCCCGCATGGTCGATGTCGACGTCGATCTGCAGGGGCATCCGGATCGCCAGGGACTCCACGGCACCGACCAGGCCCCGGTCGCTGAGCACCGGCGGCCGGATGCCCTTGATCAGCGCGCGGAGCTCCGCGATCGCCTGCGCGTTGTGCGTCCGGGCCTCGGCCAGCAGCGGTCGTACGGTCGGATCGTCGCCGATCAGGTTCTCCACCATGCCGAGGCTCATGCCGAGTGCGACCAGATGTGCCTGCGTGCCGTCGTGCAGGTCGCGTTCGATCCGCCGCAGTTCCTGCGCCTGGGCGTCGACGGTCTGGGTGCGGGTCGTGGTGAGCTGGTCGACGCGCTCGGCGAGCAGGGCCCGTGGGCCGGGGCGCAACATGACGGCTGTCAGTTCGCCGTACCAGCGCATGATCACCGGGGTGATCAGCCAGCAGAACCACAGATAGAAGATCCCCCACGGGATGCCGTTGGCGGCGGCACTGCGAGTGTCGTGGATCGTCGTGCCGAACGGAAAGTCGAGACTCGCACCGGCGGGCAGCGTGCTCCACACCAGCGGTAGGAGCAGACCGAGCACGCCGGCGAGGAAGGCCGCGACCGGCACCGTCAACAACGCCACCCCGGCGGTCGTGTCCACGAACAGCCAGCGGGTGTCGCGCCAGGTCGCTGGATCGCGTAACACCGTGCTGAATCGGGCCCACCACCCGGCGGAGGGCAGCGGACGGTACTGCCGCCCGACGGTGATTCCCAGCTCCCGATGCACGAGGAGGCGCCGGCTGTCGGCCATCGCCCGAGCGGCGAGGACCGCACCGGTGAACAGCGGCAGAGTGACCCACAGCGCGGCGAGCGTCAGGGTGGTCAGCACCCAGGCCAGCACCAGCACCTCGGCGAACGCCAGTCCGATCAGGACGCACGCCCAGCCCAGCAACCGCCGACGGGCAGCGAACGAATACACCGGATGAGTCGTCATGGGGTTGATTATTCGTCCGTCCCGGCGCGGGCGAAGTGGACTTGAGTCCACCTTCGAACGGGGCGTGCCCTACCCGCACGGTCGACGCCGCGTCCGGTACCGACCGTGCCGGAGGGTGGGACTGGTCAACGGAACGCGGCGGTACCGGTGAGCGCCTGACCGATGACCAGTTGGTGCACCTCCGACGTGCCCTCGTAGGTGAGCACCGACTCCAGGTTGTTGGCGTGCCGCAGCACCGGATACTCCAGGCTGATCCCGTTCGCGCCGAGCACCGTCCGGGACTCGCGGGCGATCCGGATCGCCTCGCGGACGTTGTTGAGCTTGCCGGCGCTGATCTGGTGCGGTTGCAGCAACCCCTGCGTCTTGAGCGTGGCAAGGTGCAGTGCCAGCAGCATCGCCTTGCCCAGTTCCACGCCCATGTCGGCGAGCTTGAGCTGCGTGGCCTGGAAGGCCGCGAGCTTGCGGTCGAAGATCTCCCGCTCCCGGGCGTACGCGATCGCGGTGTCCAGACAGTCGCGGGCCGCGCCGACGGCACCGAAGACGATGCCGAACCGGGCCTCGTTGAGGCAGGAGAGCGGCGCGGACAGCCCCGCCGCGTCCGGCAGCATCGCGTCGGCGGGCAGCCGGACGTCGTCCAGGATCAGCTCGCTGGTGACCGAGGCGCGCAGCGAGAGCTTGCGGGTGATCTCCGGTGCGGTGAAGCCGGGTGTACCGGCCGGCACGAGGAAGCCCCGGATGCCGTCGTCGGTGCGGGCCCAGACCACGGCTACGTCGGCCACCGAACCGTTGGTGATCCACATCTTCGTGCCGGCGAGGACCCAGTCACCGCCGTCGCGCCGGGCGTGGGTTCGCATGCCTGCGGGGTTGGAGCCGAAGTCGGGCTCGGTCAGCCCGAAGCAACCGATCGCCTCGCCGGTCGCCATCGCCGGGAGCCAGCGTTGCTTCTGCTCCTCGCCGCCGTAGCGATGGATCGCGTACATCGCCAGCGAGCCCTGCACCGAGACGAGGCTGCGGAGGCCGGAGTCGCCGGCCTCGAGTTCGAGGCAGGCCAGGCCGTACGCGGTGGCGGTCGCCCCCGCGCAGCCGTAGCCCTCCAGGTGCATCCCGAGCAGTCCGAGACCTCCGAGAGTCCGGGCGATCTCGCGGACCGGTAGCGCCCCGGCTTCGTACCAGTCGGCGAGGTGCGGGCGCAGCTCGCGGTCGACGAACCGGCGCGTGGTGTCGCGGATCGCGACGGCCTCGTCGTCCAGTCCCCGGTGTAGGTCGAGCAGATCCACTGCGGATTCGAGCAACGGCATGGGCCTTTCGTACGCCATGTTGCACAGGCGGGTCAAGAGTTTGCCGACAGCGCTGTGACCTGCTGTTTTATCAGAGAATCTTTAACGGTCAGTGTCTTGACTTGTACGAAAGCCGATGCCTATGGTGTCGCCCAACGGGACAGATGGCCGTTCAGCGGGACAGGAGCGATCATGGTTCGTGGTGACGAGACGCTCGACTCGGTGGACCGGGTCGCGGCAGTGCTACGGGCCTGCGCCGCCCATCAGGGCGGCAAGAGCGTCCGCGACCTGGCCGCCGATCTCACCCTCAGCAAGAGCGCGGTGCACCGGCTGCTGGTCTCCCTCGAACACGTCGGTTTCCTGCACTACGACTCGCCGTCCGGCCGCTACTCCATCGGCGAGGGGATCCTCGAACTCGCCGCCACCTATCCGCGACGCAGTGACCTGGTCGGCGAATCCCGTCCGATGCTCAGCGACCTCTGGTCCGAGGTCGGCGAGACGGTCTGCCTGCACATGGCAGTCGGCTGGCAACGCATGACGATCTTCCAGTACGAGTCGCCGCACGACCTCCGGTTCGCCACCTCGATCGGGGAGCTGTATCCGCTCTACGCCGGTGCGGCCGGACGCGCGCTGCTCTCCCTGTTCCCCGACGGCGAGATCGAGCAGTACCTGGACGACGTCGACCTCAAGCCCGTCACCGGGCGCACCATCGTCGGCAAGGACGACCTGCTCGACGGCATCGCCCGTACCCGCACCGACGGGTACGCGTTCAGCCACGGTGAGCGGGTGACCGGCGCGATCGGCATCGCGGCACCGATCGCGGTGCCCGGCCGCCCGCCCTTGTGCGTCTCGGTCTACGGCCCGGCCGAACGCATCCGCGCCGCGCAGACCACCGCACTGGCCAAGGCCGTCGTCCGGACCGCGCAGGCCTGCGCCGCAGCACTGGGCGGCGGCCGATGACGGCCCGCCCACTGGACGGGGTCCGCGTCCTCGACCTCACCATCTTCCTGTCCGGCCCACTGTCCACGATGTACCTCGCCGGGCTCGGCGCAGAGGTGGTGAAGATCGAGCGTCCCGGCGCTGGCGACCCGGCACGCGGCAATCCGCCGTACCTCGGCAGCGACGGGATCAGCTTCGGCCGCCCGGACGGCGACCAGATGTCACTGTCCATGCTCAAACGCGGCCGAGGCAAACGCAGCCTCGCGATCGACCTCAAGCAGGATCGCGGTCGGCAGACCTTCCTCGATCTCCTCGCGGTCTCCGACGTCGTGGTGGAGAACTTCCGTCCGGGCACGATGGCTGCCCTCGGGCTGGCGCCGGCAACCCTGTTGGCGGCCAACCCCCGCGCGGTGGTCTGCTCGATATCCGGATTCGGTCAGACCGGCCCGAACGCGGCCCTGCCCGCGATGGACCTGGTCGCGCAGGCGCTGTCCGGGATGATGTCGCTGACCGGCAGAGCGGATGATCCGCCGTTACGCACCGGAATCGCCTCCGGCGACGTGATCGCCGGACTGACCGCCACCATCGCGATCCTCGCCGCGCTGCGGCACCGGGACCGCACCGGAGAGGGACAACTGCTCGACATCTCGATGCAGGACGCACTCCTGGCATCGGTGTTCGACGAAGCGCCCGACCTCTACACCCGACGCGGGATCCCGGTGCGCACCGGTAACCAACGCACCCGCCTCACCCCGTTCAACAGTTACCGGGCCGCCGACGGCTGGCTCGTCATCACCTGCGGCAACGACGGACACTGGCGGTCGCTGCTCACCGCGATGGGCCGCGCCGACCTGGTCACCTCCGGTTTCTTCGCCGCACAGGAACAACGGATGGCCGAGGCGGCGGAGGTCGACGCGTTCGTCGAGCAGTGGACATCCGCCCGCTCCCAACACACCGTGATCGAGACACTGCGGGAGCACGGCGTGCCGTGCGCACCGGTGCTCGAGGTCCTGCAGATCGTCGACGACGCCCATGTGCGTTTCCGTGGCGTGCTGCGGCCGGTCGAGCATCCGCTCGCCGGGCCCGTCGACGGGATCGCGGCGCCGGAGCTGCCGATGGCCTTCTCCGCCACCCCGGCCGGATTCGACCGGGCCGCACCGACGCTCGGACAGGACACCGACGTCGTCCTGTCCGGGCTGCTCGGCCTCGACACCGGCACCATCGCCGAACTCCGCGAGCAGGGGGTAGTGGGATGACATCCGAGGACGCGACCCTGGTGGTCTCCGCCGTCCGCACCCCGGTCGGCCGGTACGGCGGCAGCCTCCGCGACGTGCCGACGGTCGACCTCGGCGCGCTCGTGGTCGGGGCGGCCGCCGAACGGGCCGCAGTGGCCCCCGACGAGGTGGGCTCGGTGGTTCTCGGCACCTGCCTACCCGGCCCGCCGATGACCGCCGCCCGGGTCGCCGCCATGCTCGCCGGCCTTCCCGAATCGACACTGTCGCTGACCGTCGACCGGGCCTGCTGCTCGGCGATGACCGCCATCGGCGTCGCCGACGCCCAACTGCGGACCGGCCTCACCGACCTGATCGTGGCCGGCGGCATGGAGAACATGAGCGCGACGCCCCACCAGTTGCCCCGACGCTGGGGCAACCGCCCCGCCGACGTGGTGGCCGAGGATCCGTTGATCATCCGCAACCCGGTGCTCGGCGCCCCGGTGGCCCGGTACACCGGCGAGGTCGGCCTGGAGTTCGGATACGGCCGCGAAGCCCAGGACGAATGGGCGCTGACGAGCCAGCGACGGTGGGGTGCCGCCCACGAGGCCGGCCGCTTCGACGCGGAACTGCTGCCGGTGACCCGGCCGGACGGCAGCGTCGTCGACCGGGACGAGCCGCCGCGCCCCGCCGTGACCCCCGAGCATCTGGCCAAGCTCAAGACGGTCTACGGCAGCCCGACCGTCACCGCGGGCAACGCGCCCGGCCTCAACGACGGCGCCGCGGCCGTGCTGCTCGCGACACCACGGACGGCCGCCGAACGGGAGCTGCGCCCGCTGGCGCGGATCCTCGGCTTCGCCTCGGTCTCCGGCAATCCGCGGTACGCCGCGGCACTGCCCGCCGATGCGATCGAGCTGGTGCTGAAGAACGCCGGAGCGACGCTCGCCGACGTCGACCTCCTGGAGGTCAACGAGGCGTTCGCGGCCACGGCGCTGGTCACCACCCACAAGTTGGGGGAGACCTACGGGATGGACGTGGCCGGGCTGCGTGCCCGGACCAACGTGGACGGGGGAGCGGTGGCGATCGGTCATCCGGTGGGCGCGTCCGGCGCCCGGATCGTGGTCCACCTCATTCATGAGATGCGGCGACGGGGCGGTGGCCTGGCCATCGCCTCGATCTGCGGCGGTGTCGGCCAGGCCGATGCGATCTACCTCGAGGTGTTCCCGCCGTCGAACAAGGAGAACGGCAATGGCTTTCCGCAATAGATTCCTCATTCCCCTCGTGATTCTCGGGCTCGTCGCGACCTCCGCGTGCGGCGACGACTCCTCCGCCGACGGCGATGACAGCGGCCCGGTCCGGCTGGGCGCGCTGTTCCCGCTCACCGGCCCCAACGCGGTGCTGGGCACGGAGACCTTCCAGGGCGCCGAGATCGCCCGACAGATGTTCAACGAGCGCGGCGGTCTCGACGGCCGTCAGATCGAGTTCGCCCAGGCCGATGCGCCCGACGCGAACGCCGCCACCAGCGAGGCGACCCGCCTGATCAACCAGCAGCGGGTGCCGATCATCATCGGCACCCAGTCGAGCGCGCTGAGCCTGCCCGCCACTCAGGTGGCCGAGCGGGCCGGCAAGATCTACTGGGAGACCGTCGCCACCTCCGACCAGATCACCAAACGCGGGTTCAAGAACGTCTTCCAGTACAACGCCACCGGCACCGCGATCGGCACCATGCAGGCCAGCGCGGTCGCCGAGTTCCTGGCACCGGCGCTGAACACCACACCCGGCGCGCTGCGGGTCGCGGTGGTCGCCGAGGACAGCGCGTACGGCGCGACGATCGGAGCGGCCGCGCTCGCCAAGGCAGAGGAACTCGGCCTGAACGTGGTGGCCAACGAGAGCTACAACGCGGCACAGACCCGGGACTTCTCGTCGCTGGTGCTCAAGCTCAACCAGCAGCGGGTCGACGTGATGATCGGCGCCCTGCTGGTCGACGACACGGTGCTGTTCTTCCGGCAGGCCGCACAGACCGGTTTCGCCCCCAAGGCCGTCCTGGTCACCGGTGGCGTCTCCAACCCCGCCTTCCTCAACACCTTCAAGGAGAAGACCAACGGCATCCTGGTCGGCGACACCCCCGCGTCGGCCTCGCTGCCGGACTCCGCACTGACCCCGGACGCGGTGGCCGTCCGCGACGAATACCGCAAGCGCTACATCGAGGCGTACGGCGAGGAGAAGCTCTCCACCAACTCCGACCTCGGCTTCTCCGGCACCTGGGTACTGCTCAACGAGGTCCTGCCGAAGGCTGCCTCACTCTCCACCGACGACATCCGGGCCGCCGCGCAGAGCCTCGACCTTCCGCTCGGCTCGACCCTGCTGGGCTACGGCATCAAGTACTCGACCGACGAGGCTAACGCCGGCCTCAACACCCGGGCGCTGACCACTGTCACCCAGTGGCAGGACGGCAAGCTCGTGACGGTCTACCCCAAGGAGTTCACCACCGCCCAGCCCATCGACCTGCCACTGCCTGCCTGGGGCAACTGACTTTAGGAGACCCGAACCCATGATCACGTTGCCGAACGGCACCGACGCATTCATCGTCGACGTGCACGCCCACGTGGGTGAGAGCCAGCTGGTCGCCAAGACCTCCGACGTCCGATCCGGGGTGTTCGGACCCGACCTGGCGATCGAGTTCATGGACGAAGCCGGCGTCGACATGGCCTGCTTCTTCCCGACGTCCAACCCGATCTCGGACTACTCCAAGGCCAGCATGGTGCTGGCCGAGGCGGGCCGGCAGCACCCGGACCGGATCATCGCCTTCGGCCGGATCAACCCGAACTACGGCGTGGAACACAACATAGCCCTGATCAACGACCTGGCCGACGCCGGTGTCAAGGGACTGAAGTTCCACCCGCTGCTCGACGGCGCCTACCCCATCAACGACGCCCGGCTGGTCAAGCCACTGATGGACACGATCGCCGAGCGGGAACTCGCGGTCATCGCGCACTGCGGCGAGGTCTGGACCGCCACCCCGGCGCTGATGGCCGACCTGGCGATGGACTTCCCGACCATCAACTTCATCGTCGGCCACATGGGCCTCTACGGGTTCCACCACGAGGCGTTCGCGTTCGGCAAGCGGCTGGACAACCTCTACCTGGACACCACCGAGTTCTACCCGGCGTGGTGGATCTCCGAAGCGGTCCGAATCGTCGGCGCGCACAAGGTCCTGTGGGGATCGGACATCCCGTACCTCCCCTACGGCCAGGAACTCGACAAGATCACCAAATGGTCCGGTGTCGCCGAGGAGGACATGCCCGCGATCCTCGGCGGCAACCTGGCCCGCATCCTCGGCATCACCATCCCGTCCGAGTCCACACCCTCGCGGACGGCGGGATAGCCATGCCCCTGGCCCAGCTGGTCGTCTCCGGCGTACTGATCGGCGCCCTCTACTCGCTGATCGCCGTCGGCCTCAACCTGGTCTTCGGAGTACTGCGGGTGGTGAACTTCGCGCACGGTGAGCTCGTCATGCTCTCGATGTTCGCCGCCTACTTCCTGCACCAGTGGTGGAACATCGACCCGTTCCTGTCGGTGCTGATCACCGCTCCGGCCGGATTCCTGCTCGGTGCCCTGGTGTACGTGGTCGTCCTCCGCCCGATCATGGGCAAGGGCTTCTTCGTCCAGGTCTTCGCCACGCTGGGCCTGTCACTCCTGCTGCTCAACGGCATGCTCTACCTGGTCAGCGGCACCTATCGCACAGTGACGACCAGCTACACCGACAACACCGTCCGCATCTTCGGTACGGTCGTGTCCACGACCCGGCTGGCGGCGTTCGGGGTGGCGGTCGTCGTCGCGCTGGCGCTCTGGGCGTACCTGCACCACACGACGTGGGGCCGGGCCATCCGGGCGACCGCCCAGGACCCGGCCGCCGCGTCCACGCTCGGCATCAGCGTCGACCGCATCTACCTGCTCACCGTCGCGGTCAGCGCCGCCATCGCCGCCGTCGCGGGCAGCCTTTTGGTACCGATCATTCCGATCTATCCGGGGGTCGGCGAGCAACTCGTGCTCGTCGGATTCGTCGTGGTGGTGCTGGGCGGGCTCGGCTCGTTCGGCGGCGCGCTCGCCGGCGGTCTGCTGATCGGTGTCATCGAGACCGTCAGCGGCTACTTCATCGGCGAAGCCGTCAAACAGGCGTGCTACTTCATCGCCCTGATCATCGTCCTGCTCCTGCGTCCGGCCGGCCTCTTCGGCACCCGTGGCGCCGAAGAGTTCCGGGTGGCCTGATGCGACGAGCGATCCCCTACCTCGCCGCGGCCCTGGTCGCGATAGCCCTCCCACTGGCGCTGACCAACGAGCCGTACTGGCTGGACATGCTGGCACTGCTCGGATTCTGGGCGGCACTGGCCGGTTCGTGGAACCTGCTCGCCGGATACACCGGCCAGGTCTCGCTCGGTCACGCCGCGTTCAGCGGGATCGGGGCGTACTCGACCGCGCTGGCCGCCACCAAACTGACCAGCAACGCGCTCGTCGGCCTGCTCCTCGGCGTGGTCCTGGCCGCGGCCATCGCGGCCATCGTCGGACTGCTGACGCTGCGCCTGCGCGGACCGTACTTCTCCATCGCCACCATCGCCTTCGCCCAGGTCGCCTCGATCACCGCACTGAACTGGAAAGACGTCACCGGTGGGGCAGAGGGGATCTTCCTGCCGTTCGAACCCGGGCCCGCCAACCTCATGTTCGAATCACCCGCGACCTACGCCATCATCTTCCTGCTCTGCGCGGTCCTGATCGCCGCCGCGACCGCCTGGATGGCCCCCTCACGCACCGGCCTCTTCCTGCGCGCGATCCGCGACGACCCGGTCGCCGCCGCCTCGCTCGGCGTCCGGGTCACCGCGCTCAAACTCGCCGTCTTCGCGGTCTCGGCCGCCATCGCCGCCGCCATGGGCGCACTCAACGCCGCACGTATCGGCTACGTCGACCCGACCGGCACCATGACCCTGCAACTGTCCATCCAGGTCGCCCTCATCGCCGCGATCGGCGGCATGGGCAGCCCCGCCGGCCCGCTGATCGGCGCGATCGGCATCATCCCGCTGCAGTTCCTGCTGCGCGCCGAACTGGGCGGCCGGTTCGGCGCCCTCTACCTCGCCGTGTACGGCCTCCTGCTGGTCATCGTGCTGCGGTACGCCCCCGGCGGCGTGGTCGACCTGGCCACCCGCGCGTACCGACGGATCCGACCCGGTCCGACACCACCGGCCATGCCCCCACCACCGGCGACGGCCACCACCGCGCCCGAGGAGGTGCGCTCGTGACCGCCCTGCTCGAACTCCGCCACGTGGACAAACGCTTCGGTGGCGTACACGCCACCCGCGACGTCAGCTTCACCGTCGACGAGGGCGAGATCCTCGGCGTGATCGGTCCGAACGGCGCCGGCAAGTCCACCCTGTTCGAACTCGTCTCCGGCTTCGTCAACCCGGACTCCGGCGAGATCCTGCACGCCGGCCGACCGATCCACCGCCTGTCCCCGTCCGCGGTGTCCCGCCGGGGCGTGGTCCGAACCTTCCAGAAGCTGCGGCCCTTCCCCGACCTGACCTGCCTCGAGAACGTGATGATCGGCGCGCTGGTCGGCGAGCGGCGAACGTCCAGGGCCCGACAGACGGCCGACGCGGCACTGCACCGGGTCGGCCTGGAACACCGCCGCGACGTGCACGCCCGTGGGCTCTCCACCGGACAGCGCAAGCGACTGGAGGTGGCGCGCGCCCTGGCCACCGGCGCCCGGCTGCTGCTGCTCGACGAGGTCACCGGCGGGGTCGACCCCGGCGCCCGCCAACAACTCGTCGACCTGGTCCGTGGACTCAACGCCGAGGGGGTGAGCATCGTGCTGATCGAGCACGACATGCGGGTGATGGAGTCACTGGCCCACCGGGTGCTGGCCCTGCACCTCGGACGCGTACTCACCCTCGGCCCACCCGCCGACGTGATCGCCGACGAGCGCGTCCGCCAGGCATATCTGGGAGGGCAGGCATGACCACGCCCCTGCTGGAAGCCCGCGACATCACCTCCGGTTTCGGTGACTACCAGGTGCTCTGGGGTGTCGACCTCACCCTCGAGGAACACGGCATCACCGCCATTCTCGGCCCGAACGGCTCCGGAAAATCCACCATGATGGCCGCGCTGTCCGGGGTGCACCGCTCCTGGGGCGGCGAGGTCCTGCTCGCCGGCGAACCGGTGCAACACCTGCCCGCACACCAGCGGGTTCCGCTCGGCATCTGCCACGTGCTCGAACGCCGACGGCTCTTCGGCTATCTCTCGGTACGCGAGAACCTGCTCCTCGGCGCCACCCTCAAGCAGGCGCGCAAACACCGCGTGGCGTCCGAGGAGCACGCGTACTCGCTCTTCCCGATCCTGGCCGAACGCGGCAAGCAACTGGCGCACCAGCTCTCCGGTGGCGAACAACAGATGCTGGCGATCGCCCGGGGTCTGATGGCCCGACCCCGGGTCCTGTTGCTCGACGAACCGCTGCTCGGACTCTCACCGGCCCAGGTCGAAGTGGTCGCGGAAGTGATCCGGCGACTGCGCGCCGAGGGCGTGACCATCCTGCTGATCGAGCAGAACGTCCAGCTGGCCCTCGGCGTCGCGGACCGGTGCGTCCTGTTGCGCGGCGGTCAGGCCGTGCTCGACGCACCCAGCGCGGACCTCACCGAGGACATCGTCATGTCGGTCTACGTCGGTGGCGACCCGGGCGAGGCCCTGCGCCGCAGCCGGGAAGGAGACACCCATGCCGGACAGCCCTGACCTCATCGACCTCTACCGGCGGATGGTGCTCATCCGCGTCTTCGAGGAGCGCGCGGTGGAGCTGCGCCGCGAGGGCCGCATCCACGGGACGGTGCACCCGTACATCGGACAGGAGGCGGTCGCCACGGGAGTGTGCGCGGCACTCGGCACCGACGACCGGATCGCCTCCACCCACCGCGGACACGGCCACCTGCTGGCCAAGGGCGGCGACCCGGACCGCACCATGGCCGAACTGTTCGGCCGGGTGGACGGCTACTGCCGAGGTCGCGGCGGATCCATGCACGTCGCCGACGTCGACCTCGGCATTCTCGGCGCGAACGGCATCGTCGCGGCCGGCGTCCCACTCATCCTCGGGTCCGCCTTCGCCGCCACCTACCTCGGCGAGCCACGGGTGTCGGTGGCGTTCTTCGGCGACGGCGCGACCGGGCAGGGCACACTGTGGGAGTCGCTGCACCTCTCGGCGACCTGGAAGCTCCCCACCGTCTGGGTGTGCGAGAACAACCAGTACGCCGTACACACCCCGGCCGCCGACGCGCTGCCCACCGAGCGGATCCACGAACTCGTCCCGCCCGCCAGCATGCCGTCGGTGCGGGTCGACGGCAACGACGTGGAAGCCGTGCACGCCACGGCGGCCGAGGCGGTCGACCGGGCCCGGTCCGGCGACGGACCGACCTTCATCGAGGCGGTCACCTTCCGCACCACCTGGCACAGCTTCCGGTACGCCAACCAGCCCGACCGTCGCCCTCAGGAGCAGCGGGACGACTGGGCGACCCGAGACCCGATCGTCCTGCTCGGCAACCGGCTACGCGCCGACGGACACGACCTGACGGCCGTCGAGTCCGAGGTCCGGAACCGGATCGAAGCGGCAGTGTCCTTCGCCGACGCCAGCCCGTACCCCGACCCGTCCACCCTGACCGAGGACGTCTTCGCGGAGGTCACCCGATGAGTGCGGCCACCACCTACGACGAGGCCGTCGACCTCGCGGTCCGGCACGAGATGGAACGCGACCCTCGGATCTTCTTCCTCGCCACCGACCCACCGGACGGGCTGGCCGCGCACTTCGGCCCGCAGCGCGTGCGCCAGACACCGATCTCCGAGCCGTCGTTGACCGGCATGTGCGTCGGCGCCGCCATGTGCGGGCTCCGCCCGATCTTCCTGTGGCGCAACGTCACCTTCGGTTTCGGCGCGCTCGACCCGGTCTTCAACCAGGCGGCAAAGCTGCGCTTCATGCTCGGCGGGCAGGTGCGCATCCCCCTGGTGATCCGGGTCAGCTACGGCGCCGGCACCGGCCTGGCCGCACAGCACATGCAGTCGCCGTACGCCATGTTCGCCGCCATGCCGGGCCTCAAGGTGGTCGCGCCGTCCACCGGCGAGGACGCGTACGGCTTGATGCGCACCGCCCTGCTCGACGACAACCCGGTGGTGTTCTTCGAAGGCGTCCGGCTGTCCCCGCAGGCCGCCGTCGTCCCCGACACGCTCGGCGAACCCATCCCGTTCGGCGTCGCCCGCACCGCCCGGGCCGGCGACGACGTGACCATCGTGGCAATCGGCCATCAGGTGCACGAGGCGCTGGCCGCCGCCGCCGACCTCGCCGCCGCCGGAATCGACGCCGAGGTGATCGACCCCCGTACCCTCGCGCCGCTGGACACCGCGACGGTCACCGCCTCGGTGCGGCGCACCGGTCGACTCGTCGTGGTGGACGAGGCACCCGCCGCGTGTTCGATCGCATCCGAGATCGTCACGTCGGTCTGCGAGGACCCGGCGGCACTGTCGGCGCTGCGGACACCGCCACGACGGATCTGCGCGGCGCCGGTGCCGATCCCGTACACCAGACCGTTGGAGCAGGCAGCGGTCCCCTCCGCGCAGCGCATCGCCGACGCCGTCCGGGACCTGATGTGACGACCGTCGTCGTGGTGCACTCGGTGACCCGCCTCGAGGCGCCCGCCGCCGGGGTGATCGCGGTGACCGGCTCGCACGGCGGACTGTTCGCCGCCGTCACCGCAGCCCGGCACCGGGTGGCCGCAGCCGTGTTCAACGACGCCGGGCTCGGCCGGGACCGCGCCGGCGTGTCCGGCCTGGCCTGGCTGGACCGGTACGCCGTACCCGGGATCGCCGTCTCGCACCTGAGCGCGCCGATCGGGGACGGACAGGCGGTCCTGGACACCGGCGTGGTCTCCGTGGTCAACGAGACGGCCGCCGCCCACGGATGCCGGCCCGGACAGCCCGCCCGCGTCGCCGTGTCCATGGAGTTCGCCGCCCCGTCCGACCTGGACTTCGCCGACGACGTCGAGGAGGCCCGGCACACCCTCGCCCCCGGCGTGGTGGGTCTCGACTCCGTCTCCCTGGTCACCCCCGCCGACCGCGACCTGGTGGTGGTGACCGGGTCACACGGTGCACTGCTCGGCGGCGTACCGGCCTCCGCCGTGAAGGTGGACGTCCGCGCCGCCGTCTTCAACGACGCGGGCGGCGGACCGGACGGGCGTGGCACCACCCGGTTACCGGCGCTCGCCGCCCGCGGCATCCCGGCCGTCACGGTCGGCGCCGACACCGCCCGCATCGGTGACGCCCGCTCGACCTACGCCGACGGCATCGTCACCGTCGTCAACGAACCCGCCGCAGCCGCCGGGATACGGCCCGGCATGACCGTTCCACAAGTCGTCTCCCGCGTTCGCCGCCACACCCCGAAAGAGGCGTCATGACCAGCACGATGTCCGGGGGCGAAGCGCTCGCCCGGTCCTTCGCCGCGCACGAGTCCGGCGACATGTTCGGCATGGGCGGCTTCCAACTGCTGCCGTTCTATGCCGCCGTCCGCACGCTCGGCATGCGCCACCACCTGATCAACGACGAACGCACGGGCGCGTTCGCTGCCGACGCCTACGCCCGGATGACCGGCCGCCCGGGCGTGTGTGACGCCACCCTCGGCCCGGGCGCGACCAACCTCGTCACCGCACTGGCGGAGTCGACCAACGCGGGAGTACCGCTGATCGCCGTCACCGGGGACACCCACCGCGGATACAGCGGCCGGCACATGACTCAGGAGACCCAGCAGGTCGAGATCCTGCGCCCGGCGGCCAAGGCACTGCTGCGGGTGGAACAGCCCGAACGGATCCCGGAACTGGTCAGACGGGCCTACACGATCGCCACCTCCGGTAGACCCGGCGCGGTGGTCCTGGACGTGCCCGAGGACGTCTGCCACGCCCAGGTGACGATGCCCGAGGACGCCTTCTGGACCGACGCCGAGACGCACCGCGTACCGGCCCGACGCACCCGGCCCGACCAGCACACGCTGGACCGCGCGGTGGCGCTGCTGGCCACTGCCGAACGTCCCGTCCTGCTGGCCGGCGGCGGCATCCATCTCTCCGGTGCACATGAGGCGCTGGCTGCGTTCGTCCGCGCCTGGGGAGTCCCGGTGGCGCACACGATGAGCGGTAAGGGCTCGGTGTCCTGTCTCGACCCGCTGTCGATCGGTCTGTTCGGGCGCTACTCGCGCTACGCCAACGACCTGATCAAAACCGCCGACCTCGTCGTGGTGGCGGGGTGCAAGCTGGGCGAGATAGCCACCGAGCGGTACGACCTGCTGCCGCCGGCCACCCCGATGATCCACATCGACGTCCTCAGCGAGGACTTCGGACGAACCGCCCGACCCACCGTCGCGCTGTGGGGCGACGCGGCCAGCACCCTGACCGATCTCGCCGCTGCCTCCTCCGCCACCACCCGGACCGGCTACCTTGAGGAGATCGACGGGCGGCGCCGGACCTGGCAGGAGCGGACCCGGCCCAGACTGACCACTGACGAGCGTCCGATCAACGTCGCCCGCCTGGTGCACGAACTCAACGGCATGCTGCCCGCCGACGCCGTGCTGATCGCCGACGGCGGGTTCGCCGCCCACTGGACCGGGCTGCTCTACGACACCAAACAGGCCGGGCGCGGGTACGTGGCGGACCGCGGCCTCGCCTCGATCGGCTACGGCGTACCCGGTGCGCTCGGCGCGGCGCTGGCCGTGCCCGACCGCCCGGTGGTGGCGCTCTCCGGCGACGGCGGTCTCAACATGTCCCTCGGTGACCTCGAGACACTGCGTCGAGCGGACGTCAACGCCACCATCGTGGTGGTGAACAACGCGGCCTCCGGATACGTGAAGGCCCTGCAGCACGTGCTCTTCGACGGCGGCTACCAGTCCTCCGACCTGTCCGAGATCGACTACGGCGCGGTGGCGTCGGCACTCGGCTGCCACGGCGTCCGGATCGAGGACCCGGAGGCGTTGGCGCCGGCTCTCACCGAGGCGGTGACCACGCCCGGCCCGAGCGTCGTCGACGTGGTGGTGACCCGGGACCCGGCGAAGATGCTGCCGGGAGTCGACAAGCGGGCCGCCTCGAAGCGCGCCGACGACCGCATCGCCTGACGTCTCGTCGGCGTCCGCGCTGTCGCCTGGAGCATGTTGGCGAGGCTCCTCAGGTAGGCAGCGGGACCCGCACACCGGTCACTGTCGCCGTCGCCCCTGTCGGACACCGACCACCAGCAACCCGATCATCCCCAGCAGGACCACCACCACGACGGCGAGGCCCGGACCCCGGTCGACGGTGAACGTGCCGGTCCGCCCGCCTGTGGTCTCCGCCTGCGCGGCGGCACCGACGGTGGCGGCGGGGTCGATGACACCCCAGCCGTACCGGGGATCCGGCGCCCGTTCCTGACCCAGTTCGGCGCCGTAGACGACGCGGGCGACCACGGCGGCGGCGTCCAGGTCCGGGTGGGCGGAGCGGACCAGCGCGACCAGGCCGGCCACGAACGGCACGGCGAAGTCGGTGCCGCTGGCCTCGACCTCCCCGGTGCCGCCCAGCCCGACACTGGCCACCGCGACGCCGGGCGCGAGCACGTCCACGGCCCGTTTCGGGTACGGGTACGCCGGTTCGTCGTCCGTGCCGACCGCCCCGACGCGCAGCAGACCGTCGTACGGGCCGTCGCCGAGCGCGGAGCCGGCCGGCGGGGCGGCGACCACGAGCACCACGTCGGCGTCGGCCGCGAAGCCGAGCAGGGCGGCGCGGTGCGCCTCGGTCAGAGTCACCTCGGCCGGCACCATCACCACGTCGGCACCTGCGTCGATCGCCAGCCCGACGGCGTCTACCACGTCGTCGCCGGCAGCCTTCCCGTCACGCAACGGGATCCGGACCGGGAGGATCACGGCCCCGGGTGCCATCCCGGTGAAGTGACTTCCTGGGCGTGCCTGTGCCGCGACGATGCCGGCCAGGGCCGTGCCCCGCCCGAGGCAGTCGGTGTCGCCCCGGCCGTCGACGACGTTCACGTCGGCACCGGGGCGGACCCGCCCGGCGAGCGCCGGCACGGTGGCGTCGACGCCGGAGTCGACCACGGCCACGGTCACCCCGTTGCCGGTGCTCCGCTGCCAGGCGACGCTCGGCGCGAGCCGCAACTGCGCCCACGGCACCGCCATGTCGCTGGTGGTGGCCGCCGAACCGCAACCGTCGCCGGAGGAGCGGCCGTCCGCTCTCGGCGGCGGTGGCGTGGGCGGGGTCGGTACGCGGGTCGGCAGGAGTCCGTGCAGGACCCCGTCGCCGTACGCGTCCCAGGGCAGGACGAGCAACCAGCCGACCCGGAGCGCCGTCGGGTCGGTGAGCACGCCACCGTCCGGCTGGATCCGTCCCTCGTTCAGCGCGACGATCGACAGGTAGCGGTCGCCACTGCCCAGCAGCCGGGTCGAGATGTCCCACAGCGACTCCGGCGCGCCGCTGCCGGTGCCCCGCACGACGTAGTACTTGACGTGGGAACCGGCCGGATTCGGCACCGGTTCGGCCCGGGCCGGCACCGGGGCGCCGAGACACAGCAGGGCGGCGACCAACGGTGCGACGAACCGCCGTGGTGCTCCCAACGATCACACCTCCAGGTCACCCCAGCCGGCCCCGTCACGACTGCCCCGCCGTCTTGCAAGATACCCGGGTCCGTCGCGGCCGTTGACCGATCACCGCGCTCCCGCCACCGTGTGAACCAGACGGTGGCGGCGTGCGTAGTGGGTGCGGCAACCCGGGTGCAGCGGGCCGGTGGTCCGGAGTGGATTCCAGTCGGGAAGGGACGGTCGACGATGGGGCTTCGCGTCAGTCGACGCCGTACCGGTGGCCTGGCTGCCGTGGTGCTGGTGTCCGCCCTGTTGGCGCTCGCGACTGCCGGCCCGGCCCGCGCCGCCGCACCTGCGGACACGCCGACACCGGCGACCACGGGGTCCGCCACGACCCGGTACTACGTCGTCGGCGCGACCGATCAGGGCGCACCGGAGTTCCTGTACCAGATCGCGGCACGCACCCTCGGCGACGGCAACCGGTTCCGGGAGATCTTCGACCTCAATCGGGACCGTCTGCAGCCGGACGGTGCGCGGCTCACCGATCCGCTGGTGCTGCGCGAGGGCTGGCTGCTGGAGCTGCCGGCCGACGCCGACGGCCCCGGGGTGACGGTGGGACCACTGCCGGAGGTGACGGAGCCGGCCGGGTCCGTCGGCGCGGCGCCGGCCGCCGGACCGGTCTCTTATA
>NZ_SISL01000070.1:0-19597 GCF_004307965.1 Verrucosispora sp. SN26_14.1
GGTGCCCGGCCCCCCGGTGGACCTGGTGCCGTCGACGCCGACCACGGCGAGCTGGGCCTCGCCGTGCGAGGTGGATCCGCTCGGCGTCTCGCTGGCCGCCAAGGGTGACCTGCTGGTGGCCGCGACCCGCACGATGGCCGAGCACGGCGCGGACCTGACCGAGGGCCTCTACCAGGTCTGGGACACCTCGAAGTGGTTCGTCTCCAGCGAGGGCCACCGCATCGACCAGCACATCCGCGAGTGCGGCGCGGGCATCTCGGCCACCTCCGTCGGCGACGGCGAGACGCAGCGCCGGTCCTGGCCGAGCTATCGCGGGCAGTACGGCACCACCGGCTGGGAACTGGTCGACTCACTGGACCTGACCGCGCACGCGGCCCGCATCGCGGAGGAGTCCCGGGCGCTGCTGACCGCGCCGCTCTGCCCGGCCGGCGAGACCGACCTGATCCTCGGCGGCGAGCAGTTGGCGCTCCAGATCCACGAGTCGGTCGGGCACGCCATCGAACTCGACCGCATCCTCGGGTGGGAGGCGGCCTTCGCCGGCACGTCCTGGCTGGACCTCGACCGGCTCGGCTCGCTGCGGTACGGCTCCGACCTGATGAACATCACCATCGACCCGACCATCCCCGGCGCGCTGGGCAGCTTCGGCTACGACGACGAGGGCTCACCGGCGGTCCGGCGTGACGCGGTCCGGGACGGGCGGTGGGTGGGCGTGCTGGCCGGCCGGGACTCGGCCGCCGTCGCGGGCCTGGACTACGGCGGCAGCGTACGCGCCGACGGCTGGGCCCGGCTGCCGATGGTGCGGATGACCAACGTGGGCCTGGAACCCGGCCCGCACACCCTGGAGGAGATCGTCGCCGCCACCGACGAGGGGGTGCTGATGGACGTCAACCGGTCGTGGTCGATCGACGACAAGCGGCTCAACTTCCAGTTCGGCTGCGAGATCGGCTGGGAGATCCGCAACGGCCGGCGCGGGCGGATGGTCCGCAATCCCACGTACACCGGCATCGGGCCGCAGTTCTGGCGCTCGATGGACATGCTCTCCTCCGAGATCGTCCCCTGGGGCACCCCGAACTGCGGCAAGGGCCAGCCGGGCCAGACCGGCCACACCGGCCATCCGGCGGCACCGGCCCGCTTCCGCGGCGTCCGGGTAGGAGTGCGCGCATGAGCGAGCGAATCATCAGGCTCAGCCAAAATGACGACACGCAGCGAAGCGGAGTGGCGTCATGAACGAGCGCAGCGAGCGAATCATCAGGCTCAGCCAAAATGACGACACGCAGCGAAGCGGAGTGGCGTCATGAACGAGCTGGATCTGGCCGGGCGGGTGGTGGAGTTGGTCGCCCGGCTGGGCGGGACGGACGCCCAGGCCGAGGTGACGGTGTCCCGGGGCGAGCTGGCGTTGACCCGGTTCGCGAACTCGGCGATCCACCAGAACGTCGCCGAGTCCGCCGTGGAGGTCCGGCTGCGGCTGCACCTGGCGGGGCGTACCGCCACCGGGGTGGGCAGCGCGGTCAGCACCGACGGGTTGCGCGCGCTGGTGGAGCGGGTGGTGGCGGCGACCCGCTTCACGCCGCCCGACCGGGGCTGGCCCGGCCTGACCCCGCCGACGACGATGCCGGCACCGGCGCTCTGGGACGTCGCCACCGCCGACGCCGGTCCGGACGAGCGGGCCGATCTGGTGCGGGCCTTCGTCGACGCGGCCGACGGGTTGGAGACGGCCGGCTACTGCCGCACCGCCCACCGGTCGGTGGCGTTCGCCAACTCGGCCGGACACTCGGCGCAGGGTCGCACGGCGGAGGCCGCGATGGACGGGATCGCCCGGGCCGGTGGCGCGGACGGGATGGCCCGGCACTGCGTCGACCGGCTGGCCGACCTCGACGGCGCCGCTCTCGGGCGACGGGCCGCCGCGAAGGCCCGGGCGGCCCTGGACCCGATCGAGTTGGCGCCGGGGCGGTACCCGGTGGTGCTGGAGCCGGCCGCGGTGGCGGACCTGTTGCAGAACCTCGCCTGGTACGGCTTCAACGGCAAGCGGTACGCCGAGCGGCAGTCGTTCGCCGAGCCCGGAACGGCGCAGCTCGACCCGGCGGTGACACTCGTCGACGATCCGCTCGGCGCCAGCGGGTTGCCGTTCGACCTGGAGGGCACGCCGACCGGCACGGTGACCCTGGTGGACGCGGGCACCACCACGGCGGTGGCACACGACCGGCGTAGCGCCGCCGAGTCGGGCACCACCTCGACCGGTCACGCCGCGCCCGGCAGCGCCACGTTCGGTCCGATGCCGCGCAACCTGCGGCTGGTCCCGTCCGGTCGGGCCGAGGCGGTGGAGACGGTCGGGGCGACGGTGCCGCCGAGCGGGGCGGTGGTGGACGCCGACACCGCGGCCCTGGTCTCCCGGATGGGGCGTGGCCTGCTGGTCAGCGACCTCTGGTACACCCGGGTGCTCGATCCGAAGAGTCTCGTGGTGACCGGGCTGACCCGTAACGGGGTCTGGCTGGTCGAGGAGGGTCGGGTCACCCGCGCGGTCCGGGACCTGCGCTTCACCGAGTCGTACCCCCGGGCGCTGGCGCCGGGCGGGGTGCTGGAGGTGGGGCGCCGGGCGGTACGCCAGCCGGACCGCTTCGACGGTGTCTGGCGGGAGGCGCCGTCGCTGCGGTTGGCCGCGTGGAACTTCACCGGCGGGGCGTCCGGCTGACCAGCTCATCGGCCGTTTGTCGATCTTTTTCGGACGCTCACATATTGATCATGGCGAGAGACTTTCCAAAGTTCGGGACACACGGGACACTGCCTTGCGCGGACGGCCCGCCTAGATCGGCGTAACGTGTGTCACTTAGCTGCGCCGACAAACCCGGTGCGGTCGTTGGTGTGCGCATGACGTGGCACGTGGGCGCGGGATGACCGGTCCGCCTGCCGACCGGAAGTGTTCCGCCGCCCGTGACAGGGCCCCGTCAGGGAGACGACGCGAATGACATCATCGGCAACGAAACCGAAACCGCGGGGGGCGCGGGCACGTGCCGCCATCGCGGCGAAGACGTTGCGTACGGACCGTTGGTGGCTCGCGCCACTGATCACCGTCATCGGGCTCGGTGCGTGGATCACGTACGCGACGGTCCGGGTCTTCATGCACCGGTGGTACTGGGTCGAGGAGTACCACTACCTGACCCCGTTCTACTCCCCCTGCGTGACCGACCGGTGCATTCCGGAGGCGTCGCACTTCGGGCAGTACCTGCCGGGCTGGTGGATCATCCCGGACGCCGCGTTCACCCTGCCGTTCCTGCTGCTGTTCCGGCTCACCTGCTACTACTACCGCAAGGCGTACTACCGGTCGTTCTGGCTCTCGCCGCCGGCCTGCGCGGTGCCCGACGGTCACGCCAGCTACGGCGGCGAGACCCGGTTCCCGCTGATCGTGCAGAACTCGCACCGGTACTTCTTCTACTTCGCCGCGATCATCTCGTTGATCAATACCTGGGACGCGATCGCCGCCTTCCGCAGTCCCGAGGGCTTCGGCTTCGGCCTGGGCAACCTGATCCTGGTCGGCAACGTGGTGATGCTCTGGGCGTACACCATCTCCTGCCACTCCTGCCGGCACATCATCGGCGGACGGCTCAAGAACTTCTCCAAGCATCCGGTCCGCTACCGGGCCTGGGGCTTCGTCTCCTGGCTGAACGTCCGGCACATGCAGCTCGCCTGGATCACCCTCGGCACGTTGGCGCTGACCGACTTCTACGTCATGTCGATCGCCGCCGGGTGGATCTCCGACCTGCGGTTCATCAACTAAGGGCCCCCGACATGACCAATCCTCAGCACGGACCGAGCACCACCACCCGCATCGAGCGACACCACTACGACGTCGTCGTGATCGGGGCCGGCGGCGCCGGCCTGCGCGCGGCGATCGAGGCGCGGCTGGCCGGCAAGAAGACCGCCATCATCTCCAAGTCGCTGTTCGGCAAGGCGCACACGGTGATGGCCGAGGGCGGCGCCGCGGCGGCCATGGGAAACGTGAACAGCCGGGACAACTGGCAGGTGCACTTCCGGGACACCATGCGCGGCGGCAAGTTCCTGAACAACTTCCGGATGGCGGAGCTGCACGCGAAGGAGTCGCCGCAGCGGATCTGGGAGCTGGAGACGTACGGGGCGTTGTTCGACCGTACGAAGGACGGCAAGATCTCGCAGCGCAACTTCGGCGGCCACGAGTACCCCCGGTTGGCGCACGTCGGCGACCGGACCGGCCTGGAGCTGATCCGCACCCTCCAGCAGAAGATCGTCTCCCTGCAGCAGGAGGACAAGCGCGACCACGGCTCGTACGACGCCCGGATCAAGGTCTTCGCCGAGACCACCATCACCGAACTGCTGCTCGACGGTGACCGGGTCGCCGGCGCGTTCGGCTACTACCGGGAGTCCGGGGAGTTCGTCCTCTTCGAGGCGCCCGCCGTGGTGCTCGCCACCGGCGGCGTCGGTCGCTCCTACAAGGTCACCTCGAACTCGTGGGAGTACACCGGGGACGGCCACGCGCTGGCGCTGCGTGCCGGGGCGACCCTGATCAACATGGAGTTCCTCCAGTTCCACCCCACCGGCATGGTCTGGCCGGTCTCGGTCAAGGGCATCCTGGTCACCGAGTCGGTACGCGGTGACGGCGGCGTGCTCAAGAACTCCGAGGGCAAGCGGTTCATGTTCGACTACGTCCCCGACGTCTTCCGCAAGCAGTACGCGGAGACCGAGGAGGAGGCGGACCGCTGGTACACCGACCCGGACAACAACCGGCGCCCGCCGGAGCTGCTGCCCCGCGACGAGGTGGCCCGGGCGATCAACACCGAGGTCAAGGAGGGGCGGGGCACCCCGGCCGGCGGCGTCTACCTGGACATCGCCTCCCGACTGCCGGCCGAGGAGATCCGTCGCCGCCTGCCGTCGATGCACCACCAGTTCAAGGGCCTGGCCGACGTCGACATCACCAAGGAACCGATGGAGGTCGGCCCGACCTGCCACTACGTGATGGGCGGCATCGAGGTCGACCCGGACAGCGGTGCCGCGCACGGATCGGTGCGGGGCCTGTTCGCCGCCGGTGAGGTCTCCGGCGGGATGCACGGCTCGAACCGGCTGGGCGGCAACTCCCTCTCCGACCTGCTGGTCTTCGGCAAGCGCGCGGGTGGCCACGCGGCCACCTACCTCGACCAGCTCGGCGGGCGCCCCCGGGTGGCCGTGGAGGCGGTGGAGCACGCGGTGGAGACCGCGCTGGCCCCGCTGCACCGGGACACCGGCGAGAACCCGTACACCCTCCAGCAGGACCTCCAGGCGGTGATGGGCGACCTGGTCGGCATCATCCGGCGGGAGGCCGAACTGGAGGACGCGCTGGTCCGGCTGGCCGAGCTGCGCGAGCGGGTGGCGAAGGTCAGCGCCTCCGGCGGCCGGCGTTACAACCCCGGCTGGCACCTCGCGCTGGACCTGCGCAACATGCTGGTCGTGTCGGAGTGCACCGCCAAGGCGGCGTTGGAACGCCGCGAGTCGCGCGGCGGCCACACCCGCGAGGACCACCCGACGATGGATCCGCAGTGGCGCCGGGTCAACCTGGTCTGCTCGCTGGAGGGCGACACCGTCCGGCTGGAGCGCAAGCCGCTGCCGAAGATGCGGACCGAACTGATCGGCCTCTTCGACCGCGCGGAGCTGGCCAAGTACCTGACCGACGAGGAACTGGCCGAGTTCGACGCCGTCGCCGCCGCTGACGCTGCCGGGAAGGAGAGCTGAGGAATGGGTACGAAGCGCAACTTCCGGATCTGGCGGGGTGACGCCGACGGGGGTGACCTGCAGGACTACGCCATCGAGGTGAACGAGGGCGAGGTGGTCCTCGACGTGCTCCACCGCCTGCAGGCGACCGACGCGCCCGACCTGGCGTGCCGGTGGAACTGCAAGGCGGGCAAGTGCGGCTCCTGTTCGATGGAGATCAACGGGATGCCGAAGCTCAGCTGCATGGCCCGGATGTCGACGTTCGAGGAGAACGAGACGGTCACGGTGACGCCGCTGCGCACCTTCCCGGTGATCCGGGACCTGGTCACCGACGTGTCGTTCAACTACGAGAAGGCGCGCGAGACCCCGGCCTTCGCACCCCCGGCCGACCTGGCCCCCGGCGACTACCGGATGCAGCAGGTCGACGTGGAGCGCTCGCAGGAGTTCCGCAAGTGCATCGAGTGTTTCCTGTGCCAGAACGTCTGCCACGTGATCCGTGACCACGACGAGAACAAGCCGGCGTTCTCCGGGCCGAGGTACTTCATCCGGGCCGCCGAGCTGGACATGCACCCGCTGGACACCAGGACCGACCGCAAGGAGTACGCGCAGACGGAACAGGGTCTCGGCTTCTGCAACATCACCAAGTGCTGCACCGAGGTCTGCCCCGAGCACATCAAGATCACCGACAACGGGATCATCCCCATGAAGGAACGGGTCGTCGATCGCAGGTATGATCCACTCGTATGGCTCGGTAGCAAGATCTTCCGGAGGGGTCAGGTGCCTCAGACCAGCGTGACCAGCGAACACACCCCGGGCGCCGTGCGCTCCAGCGCCAGCGGCCACGGCGTGCACTCGCACGCGGGCGGCTCCCACGACACCGACGCCGAGGTGCAGGCCCAGCAGGGCGTCAACTGGCACCGCGAGGTGCCCCGGCCGACCGCCCCGGCGGTCGACGCGAGCGGCAAGCTGCCGCTGACGGAGCTCACCTTCGACCGGGCGGCGGCACCCTCGCCCTTCGGCGACGACGTGACCTTCCCGCTGCCCCCGGAGCACCTCAACTTCGCGCATCCGGAGCAGGACGACAAGAAGCACTGACACCCGTTTCGACCGGGGGGCCGTGGCATCCGCCACGGCCCCCCGCTTCGTTCCCGCGCCATGGCCATGCGATCTCCACGTCGACGGCCGTGGTCGCCGTCGGCTCAGATCGCGTGTTCGGCACCGACCTCGGCCGGCACCCGCTTCGCTATCCGCAGGTTCAGCTTCCACGCGGCCCGCTGGGCAAGACCGACCGCCTCCTCGGCGCTGGCGGCGCTGGCCCGCACCTGCGCGACCCGGGAACCCGAGTCGGAGAGCAGCTCCACCGGGGCACCGACCTGGACCAGTGCGGTGACCTCGACCGACGGACCCAGGGCCTGGGCGTCCTCGACACCGTCCAACCCGGCGAAGATCCCCGCCTCCGGCGCAGTCACGAACCAGATCGCCTCGCTGGTGCCGCTCGGCTCGGCGTTGCGCAGCCGCTCCTGCACCGGCTCGCCGAGCACCAGGTCGATCGAGGCCGCCGACATGTCCACCCCGCTGACGATCGACGCCATCCGCCCGATGTCGTCACCACCGAGACGGGCGTTGACCTCCACGATCCGGGGTCCGTCCGAGGTCAGGACGACCTCGGTGTGGGCGGGACCGTCGGTGAACCCGAGGGCGTCGAGCATCCTGACGACGTACGCGCGCACCACCTCGGCCTCCGCGTCGGGGATCTGCGCCGGCACCACGTGCCCGAGTTCGACGAACGTCTCCGGGTGGGAGAACTTCTGGGTGATCGCGAGCACCGAGGTGACTCCGTGCTGACTGATCGACTCGACGCTGAACTGCGGCCCGGACAGGAAGGGCTCGACGATCACGCGGCGGTTGGCGCGGTCGGGATCGATCGGTGACTCCTGGTCGGACGCCCGTCGTAGCGCCGCGGCCAGGTCACTGCCCCGGGTCACCTTCGACACGCCCAGGCTTCCGCAACCGGCGGCCGGCTTCACGATCCAGGCGGCCTCCGGGTGCCCCGCCCCGACGATCGCGGTCAACTCGGCGAGGCTCTCGACGGTGCGGGCTCGGACGTTCTCGACGCCGGCCTCGGCCAGGTGGGTCCGCATCGACTCCTTGTCCACGATGCGCCGGACCACCGAGAGCGGCGGCACGCCGGGCAGGTCGAGTGCCGTGGCGATGCGCGCCGCCAGCACGGTGAGCGGCTCACCCAGGCAGGCGACGGCGTCGAACGGGTCGACCGCGTGGATGGTCCGGACCATCTCGACGACCAGGTCGTCGGGCTCGTCACCCTGGATCGCGAGGACGCGCGCGTGGTGTCCGAGACTGCCGAACCAGGTCAGGAGTTCGCGGGAGGTGACGAAGGTGGTGCGGGTCTGCGGGCGGTGCGCCAGGAACGCGCCGTTGCCGCCACCCACCAGGAGGACATGAGAGGGCCGTCCGCTCATCAATGCTCCGCATACTCTCGGCTACCGGGAGTCACAGTCTCCGCACTGGCACCGTTCGGCACCATCGTCTGACCATCGGTAACACCTGACGCGTACGGCGGGTTACCTCTCGGATGCCGGCCCGTCGGGCGGGGCGTCGGCGGATCCGAGCAGCGGACGGAGGGCGGCGACGATGGGGGCGTCGGCGGGCAGCCAGGTGACGGTGTCCAGCTCGGCGGCGGAGAGCCAGCGCATCCCCGAGTGCTCCAACGCCTGCGGTCGGTCACCGTGCAGCAGGCGGGCCGCGTACACCTTGAGCACCGAGCGGCCGTGTGCCATCCGGACGCTGCGGCCGACCCGGTCGCCGACCTCGACGCGTACGCCGAGTTCCTCGGCGCACTCCCGGGCCAACGCCGCCGTCTCGCTCTCCCCCGGCTCCACCTTCCCGCCAGGGAATTCCCACATGCCGGCGACCTCGGGTGGGGCCGATCGGGCACAGGCCAGCACTCGCCCGTCCTCGATGATGGCCGCCCCGACGATCACCTTCGGGTCCCTGCGGGCAACCTGCCCGCCACCATTAGCCCGTTCGGTCCGCACGGGCGTCCAGCGTGCCAGATCAATCGGCGGTTTGGGTAGCCTGGTCGACCGTCAGGGCAGGAATCCCAAGAAGTGTGGGCGTGGACACACCATCCGAGTGACGTAAGACTAGAGGCACCGACAAGACACGGGGCGGCGACGATTTGGCCACAAGCCGGCAACGAAGCCTGGGAGGTGCGGTGATGCGTGCGCTGTTCGGCGGTCGAGCAAAGCACGACTACCTCAGCGACGCCCTCACCCTACTCAACGGGTGGACGCGCGAGGGCGACCAGATTCGGCGCACTCTGGTCATAGACGACACGCAGCACGCGGCCCTGACCGAACGGGTCAAGGTGGTCGCTGACGCGCTGCACCTGCGACCGGAGATCAGCCGGCGGGCCGACCACACCCAGATCCGGGTCGGGCACCACGACGAGCCCCTCACCGAGGGTGAGGTCCTGCTGGCCGCCCGGATCGAGGACGCCTACCGCGCGGTCGCGGAGCCGGGCGAGGACCGCCTGGGCTGATCCGGCGGCCCCCGACAGCCGCGCGTCAGACGTCGGCATCCTGCAACTGCACAACTCCCGCCAGAGCCTGCTGGACGGCACGATCGACATCCTCGTCGCCGCGTCCGGGACGCCCCGACGGACTTACCTGGCGGATCTTGTGGTTGGCGTCGGCCACCTACCGTGGAGTACATGACGAACGCGACGTACGACCGCAAGGAGCAGTTCCAGCAGATCCAGAGTGGCCTGCTCGACGGGGAACAGATCATCGCCGTCTACGACGCCGTCGGCACCGGCACCGGGTTCATCGGGCTGACCGACCGGCGCGTGATCATCCAGGACCGTTCGTTCGTCGGCAAGAAGTACGCGATCACCAGCATCCCGTACTCGAAGATCACCAGCGTGAGCGTGGTCAGCAACAAGTCCTGGGGCGGCTCGTTCTTCTCCACCGGCGCCATCGCCATCCACGTCGGCACGCACACCTACGAGGTGGAGTTCCGGGGCGACCAGAAGAGCCACCACGTGCACAACGTGATTCTGCACTACATCAGCTGACGACGGCCGACGCGGCACCCACGCGCCGGAAAACGGGTTGCCCGCCGCCATCGAGCCCGCTTGGCTGGTCCTCAGCCGATCGAAGGGAGCGACCGACATGAGGTACGCCACGACGCACGTCCAGCGACCCACAGTCACCGACTCCGTCGAAACGAGGCTTCGTGAGTACGTGGTTTCCCACGATCGAGGCGCCGCACGGCGCCGCTAGCAGCACCGGAGGCCGCTGATGTCGGTCTTCGACGACCCGGGGCACTTCGGCCGGTTCTGGGCCGACACCTACGACCTGCCCGGTGGACTGCCCGACCCGATGCCGGCTGCGGCGTTCCTCGCCGACCTGGCCGGTGACGGTCGGGCGCTGGAACTCGCCATCGGCACCGGCCGGGTGGCCCTCCCGCTCGCCGCGCACGGCTGCGCCGTCGAGGGGGTGGAGGGGTCACCCGAGATGGTCGCGAAACTGCGCGACAAGCCGGGCGGCGCCGACGTCCCGGTCGCCATCGGCGACATGGCGGACGTACCCGGAGTCACCGGGCCGTACCGACTGGTGTTCCTGGTCTTCAACACGCTGTTCAACCTGACCCGCGCGGAACGGCAGGCGGACTGCTTCCGCAACGTCGCGCGGGTGCTGGAACCGGGCGGGACGTTCGTCATCGAGACGTACGTGCCCGACCCGGCGGGCATCGACCGGGACGAGCAGGTCCAGCCCTGGGAGGTGACCGAGGACTCGGTCGCCATCCGGCTGCACCGGTACGACCGTGCGGCGCAGACGTTCCTGCGGCAGACCGTCACCTTCGACGGCACCGGAGTACACCTGCACCCGTTCGCCATGCGGTACATGTGGCCGGAGCAGATCGACGAGATGGCGGCCCAGGCCGGCTTCCACCTCGCCGAACGGTACGCCGACTGGGACCGCTCGGCGTTCGGGGCGGACAGCACCTCGCACATCTCCGTCTACCGGCTCGGCTGACGACCGGTGCGGGCACGGGACGGCCGTCGTGCCGCTTCGTGCCCGCACCACCCACCGGTCCGGACGGGTACGTCGGGCCCGGAAGCTCGCCCCCTGCGGCCCCTGTCGAGCTGAACCGTTCAGCGCATCACCCAGGCCGGCGGCTCGCACCGAGTGGGCCGATCGATGATCCGTTCGCGCCATCAGCTCGACAGCGTCCATATCCCTATACCGACGCCACCCTCTGCACCAGCCATCCACGTGCCGGCGCGGGGAGTGGCCTCGCCACGGGCTGGGATAATCGATCACATGCCGATCCGTACCGCCGTGTCAGCCGGACTGCGCCGGGTCAGGGAGAACGGCCGGGGCCGCTGGCTGCGCCGGGCGGTGCTCGCCGGCACGGCCGGCGTGGTGCTGGTCACGACCGGAGCCTGGGCCAGCATCGGTTGGATCCGTTCCGGCGCCGACGGGCACACGTACACCGCCGAGGCGGTGCCCGAGGCCCCCGTCGCCCTGGTGCTGGGCACCCGGGTCCAGCCGGACGGCACCCCGTCGCCGTTCCTCAGCGCCCGCCTGGAGATCGCCCGCGAGTTGTACGCCACCGGCAAGGTGCGGGCGATCCTCGTCTCCGGCGACAACATGCGCCACGACTACAACGAACCCGAGGCGATGCAACGTTGGCTGGTCGACCGGGGCGTACCCGCTGACAAGGTGGTGCTCGACTACGCCGGATTCGACACGTACGACTCCTGCGCCCGCGCCAAGCGGGTCTTCGGCGTGGAGCGCGCGACCGTGGTCACCCAGTCGTTCCACCTGGACCGGGCCGTCACGGTCTGCCGTCACCTCGGCGTCGACGCCAACGGTGTGGGCGACGAGACGATGCGGGAGCTGAACAACCGGACCTGGCGGATCAGCTCGACCCGCGAGTACGGCGCGGGTCTGAAGGCGGCGGTGGACGTCCTCTCCGGCCGTGACCCGGTGCACCTGGGCGAGCGCGAGACCGCCCTCGACGACGCGCTGCGCGCCGGCTGACACGCCGCCGCACCGGTGCCTCAGGAGAAGTTCGTCGGATAGACGCGCCGCTTGGCGCCGGTCTGCTGAGCGGCGGTCGCCTGCCGCTGCGCCACCGGGATCTGGGCGACCATCGGCGGCGGCGCGACCTTCGTCAACGGTCCGGGTACGGCCAGTTCCTCGACCACCTGGATCTGGCCCGGCGGGATCACCTCCAGGGTCTGAAAGTTGTTGCTGTCACCGCTCTTGTCCTGGCGCCACCGGTCGTTACCGGTGATGCTCGCCTCCGGCACGTCGAAGCTGAGGACGAGGCCGCCGCACTCCGCCACGTCCCGGAGGGCGGGCTCGTGTTCTTTCATTCCCATGGCCCACTCGGTGTGCTGCCGCGCGTAGGAGAGCGCCACCTCGAAGCTGAGCGTGACGGTGTGCCAGCCCTGGTCCTTGTACTCCGCAGCGACGATGTGTTTCTCCCACCGCTTGCAGCCGATACCGCCACCGGCCTTGCCCGGGTCGAGTCCCACAGCCGAGATGCTGCCGGGCCCGGAATAGAAGTTCTCCCGGTTGGTGCCCTGGTAGAAGCGGCAGATCCCCGGAGGTGCGGGAGCCGGTGCCGGATTCGCCAACCGCCACAGGTGCCCCTGTCGCGTGTTGAACGCCTGGAGCGCGACCGGGTCGCCCACATCCACGGCGAGCTCGTGCAGGCGGGCGGCCAGCCGGTAGAGGATCAGCTTGTCGGCGATGGCGCCGAGCGCCGGACCGGCGTACGTGACGGAGAGAACGATCATGTTGGCAACCGGGAGGTAGTCGCTGCCGACCGGGGTGTCGAGAAGCCCGACACTCAGCGGCGCGGGCTGACCGGCATCGAGTGACGCCACGGCGTCGGCGACCAGCTGGTCCGTCCCGGCCAACTGGTGGAGTCGCGCGGTCAGTCCCGGGTGCGCGGGTGGGGGTGCCGGAAGGGCGCCTGGGGTGGGTTGCATACTCGCGACCCTAGGCCGAACAATCACCCTCTGTCACAACTCGATCGCGAAGCAGACTGACAGATCGCCACGTTGGAAGAGCGTGGCAGTGTGGCTGTTCGACACGCCGGGTCCAGAGCAGCTGCACTGCCACGACCCGGGCCGAACTCAGGCAATCACGTGGAAGTCCATCGGGCTACGTGACCGGGCACCGTCAGGCGGCGCGGCCGGTCAGCGACGCCGCATCCAGCTCGGAACTGGCGGCACCGAGACTCGCAACGGCCCGCGTCGGTCGCGGATGTACGTCGCGTAGTCCGAGAAATGGCGGCGGCGACCCAGGTAGTGCGGGTAGTGGTCGAAATGCCACCGGCAGTCCTCAAGGAAGTCGGTGTGGTCATCCAGCCCGAGGCGGGCACATGTCCGAGCGAAATCGTCCAAGCCGATCATCATCTCGGCGCACTGGGCGGGCGTCGCGCCATCGGCACCCCACAGCACCCCGGCCGGGAGTTCGTGAACCACGTAGTCAAGCCATTCGCGGTCATGGCGGTAGCGGGCCTGGTCGTCGTCGGCCAAGGCGATCACCAGGCTCTGCTCGCCCTCGGTGGTCTCGATCCCGTCCGGCAGCATCACGACCATCTCGCCGCCGTCGACACTCCCCGCCCCAGCCTCGATCCAGAACTCGATCGGGAAACGCGATCGCGCCGTCACGGTGAGCGTCGTGAGGACGGGCACCTCCGCGACGATGCGATGGTGACGCCCTCGGGCGTCGCGAACGGACGCCTCGACCCAGCCGGGAAAGTCGTCCGAGTGCCAACGCACAGCCACCGCCCTCAGCTTCACCATGGAGCGAAGCCTAGGTGGCAGACGTTGGACCAGGATCAGACGTTGAAGCGGAACTCCACCACGTCGCCGTCCTGCATCACGTACTCCTTGCCCTCGATGCGGACCTTGCCCGCCGACTTCGCCGCCGCCATCGAACCGGCCGCGACCAGATCGGTGTAGGAGACCACCTCGGCCTTGATGAAGCCGCGCTGGAAGTCGGAGTGGATCACCCCGGCGGCCTCCGGCGCGGTCGCGCCGACCGCGACGGTCCAGGCCCGTGCCTCCTTGGGGCCGGCGGTGAGGTACGTCTGGAGGCCGAGCGTGCGGAAACCGACGCGGACCAGCTGGTCCAGCCCCGGCTCCGACTGCCCGATCGACTCCAGCAGCTCGCGGGCCTCCTCCTCGGGCAGGTCCACCAGCTCCGACTCGATCTTGGCGTCCATGAAGACCGCCTCGGCCGGGGCGACCAGCGCCCGCAACTCGTCGAGGAACTCGGCGTTGTTGAGCTCGGCCTCGTCGACGTTGAAGACGTAGAGGAACGGCTTGGTGGTGAGCAGGTGCAGCTCCCGCAGGTGCTCCAGCTCGATCTTGGCTGCCGCCGCGCCCGCGTACAGGGTGGTGCCGCCGTCCAGGACCTCGACGGCCTGCTTGGCGGCGGTCACCGCGGCGGCCCGGTCCTTGCGGAGCTTGGCCTCCTTCTCCAACCGGGGCAGCGCCTTCTCCAGCGTCTGCAGGTCGGCGAGGATCAGCTCGGTGTTGATCGTCTCGATGTCGTCGGCCGGGGAGACCTTGCCGTCGACGTGCACCACGTTCGGGTCGGAGAAGGCCCGCACCACCTGGCAGATCGCCGAGGCGTCGCGGATGTTGGCGAGGAAGGCGTTGCCCCGCCCCTGCCCCTTGGAGGCGCCCCGCACCAGGCCGGCGATGTCGACGAACGACACCGGCGCGGGAAGCACCTTCTGCGAGTCGAAGATCTCGGCGAGCTTGACCAGCCGCTCGTCCGGCAGCCCGACCACGCCGACGTTGGGCTCGATCGTCGCGAACGGGTAGTTCGCGGCGAGCACGTCGTTCTTGGTCAGCGCGTTGAACAGGGTGCTCTTGCCGACGTTGGGCAGGCCGACGATGCCGATGGTGAGACTCACGACGAGCCAGCTTACGCCGTTACCCGCCGACCACGGTCAGCGGTGGGTCAGCTTCGCCGGCTCGGGCCCGCCTGCCGGGGCACCAGCGTGTCGACCCGCAGCGAACCCGGAGCCAGCTCGGCCTCGGCGGCCAGCGGCAGCGTGAACCGGGCGTTCGCGGTCGGGTCGGCACCGTGCGACTCGCCGAGCATCCAGTGCACCTCGTCGGCCGTCCAGCCCAACGTCGACCGGGTGGCGATCTCCCGGAGCAGTCGCAGTGCGGCGCGGGTGTCGTCGTCGTAGAAGCGCATGCACCAGTGGTGCACCCACATGCCCAGGGCCCGTACGCCGTCGTGGTCCAGCGACCGCAGCAGGCGCCCGCAGGCGGTGTCGCCGAAGGCGCGCCCCGGGTCGTCGGCACGGTCCCGCTCGATGGCGCCGACCGCCGCCGGGGCGACGACGCGCATCCGCTCGTAGAAGCGTTGGACGACAGCCTCGTCCAGCGGGGGGTGTCCCTGCCTCGACGCCGATGCCCGACCCGCCACGCTCGCCATCACCGCGCCCCTTCTTGAGTTGGTGGCCGCACGCTACCGACCACAACCGACACTTTCCCCGCGCCCACGTCGCACCCGTGCCCACCATCCCGCCACTCGCCGCAGCTCGCAGCGGGTATGGATGTAAGGAAGGGACCCTTCCTATACACGAGGCGTTAGTAGGGGACCCCTCCTTGCACCGGGTCCGAATTCCGCCAGCCGGAGGTCGGCGGGAGGCGCATCATCGGTGACGTGGATCTGGACTTCGAGCGGTGCTACCGGGCTGTCGACAGCCGCGACCAGCGGTTCGACGGCTGGTTCTACACCGGCGTGACCTCGACCGGGATCTACTGCCGGCCGTCCTGTCCGGCGGTGACCCCGAAGCGGCGCAACGTCCGGTTCTTCCCGTCCTCGGCGGCGGCCCAGCGGGCCGGACTGCGTGCCTGCCGACGGTGCCGGCCGGACGCCTCCCCCGGCTCGCCCGAGTGGGACGTCCGTGCCGACGTGGTGGGCCGGGCGATGCGGTTGATCGCCGACGGCGTGGTGGACCGCGACGGCGTGCCGGGGCTGGCGTCCCGGCTCGGGTACACCGAACGGCACCTGCACCGGATGCTCCGGGCGGAACTCGGCGCGGGGCCGCTGGCGCTGGCCCGGGCGCAACGGGCCCAGACCGCCCGAACGCTGATCGAGACCACCGGACTGGGCCTGGCCGAGATCGCCTTCGCCGCCGGTTTCGGCAGCGTCCGGCAGTTCAACGACACCGTCCGCGAGGTCTTCGGCGTACCCCCGTCCCAGTTGCGCAGTGTCCGCAGGTCCGACGCGGGCGGTGCGGGGACGGTCACCGTGCGGTTGGCGTACCGTCCGCCGCTGCACGCCGCCGCACTGCTCGACTTCCTGGCCCAACGGACGCTGCCCGGGGTGGACGAGGTGCGCGACGGGGCGTACCGCCGGGGGTTGCGGCTGCCCCACGGCCCCGGCGAGGCCGTGTTGACCCCTGCGGACGGGTACGTCGTGGCCACGCTGCGACTGACCGATCTGCGGGATCTCGCCCCGGCGGTGGCCCGGTGCCGGCACCTGTTCGACCTCGACGCCGACCCGGTCGCGGTCGACCAGACCCTGGGTGCCGATCCGGCGCTGGCCGGCGCGGTGGCTACCGAGCCCGGCATCCGTGTCCCGCACGCGGTGGACGGCTTCGAGACGGTCGTCCGGGCGATCGCCACCCAGCAGGTCTCGCTCGCCTCGGCCCGCACCACGCTCACCCGGCTGCTCGCCGCGATCTCCGACGCCCCGCCCGACACGGGCACCCTCAGCACAGGCACGCCCGGCACGCGGACGCGCGGCGTGGGCGGCCGACCCGAGCCAGGCACCAGAGCCCAAGCCGGCACCAAGGCCGAGGCAGACAGGATCGAAGCAGGCGACGGGCCGGGGGCAGGTGACAGTGGTTACGACGACGACCGCCTGCGGGAGCGGCAGGGCTGGCTGCGCGGGTTCCCGACGGCGGAGGAGATCCTGCGGGTGCCCGACGCGGGTTTCCGGATGCCGGTGGGCCGGCGCGAGACGATCCGGCGGGTGGCCCGGGCGGTCGTCGACGGCGGACTCGACCTGGCACCCGGCGGCGACCGGCAGGAGACCGCACGGCGGTTGACCGCGACGTCGGGCATCGGCCCGTGGACGGCGGGCTACCTGGCGATGCGCGCGCTCGGCGACCCGGACGCGTTCCTTCCCACCGACCTGGCGGTCCGTCGGGGAGCTGCCGCCCTCGGCCTGCCCGACGACCCGACGGCCCTCGACGCGTACGCCACCGCATGGCGCCCCTGGCGCTCGTACGCGGTGATCCGACTCTGGAGAGCAGCATGAACCCGACCTTGGAGAAGAGTGTGAACCCCACCTCGCAGAGCCCGGCCGACCCGACCGTCGACTACGCCACCGTGAAAACTCCGGCCGGTCCGCTCACCATCCTCACCGGTCCGGACGGCGCGGTACGGTCCGCCGGTTTCACCGCCGACCCGGCACTCCTGCTGCCGCTGATCCATCCGCGCCTGCGGGGCACCCTTCGGCAGCATCGGGACCTCGGCCCGGTCACCGACGCCGTCACCCGGTACCTCGACGGTGACCTGACCGCGATCGACGCGGTGCCGGTCGAGCAGTACACCGACGGGGTGTTCCTGGCCCACGCCTGGCAGGTGCTGCGGGAGGTGAAGCCGGGTGAGCCGGTCACCTACACCGCGTACGCGGGACTGGCCGGACGCCCCGCCGCGATCCGCGCCGCCGCAGCGGCCTGTGCCCGTAATGCCGCTGCCCTCTTCGTCCCGTGTCACCGGGTGCTGCGCACCGACGGGACGCTGGGCGGATACCGCTGGGGACTGCCGGTGAAGGAGTGGCTGCTGGCGCACGAGGGAGGCCGTTGAGGCGCGGGCCCGACCCGCTCGCCGCGAGCCGCGCCAGTGCTGACGGCCGGCTGGCGGAAGGGGCCCGGGCGGCGGAACAGCAGGCGGTGGTTCTCGATGACCGCGATCGCCCCATCCTGACAGCCGGAGTGGCTGCCCGCAGCCCCGGACGCTCCCCTGTGGACAACCGTCCGACAGGGCAACATAGCTGACAACAAACCGACACCGGTGACCCGGCGTTTGCCGCTACCGTCGGGTAGTGGCTGCGGGGAGCGACGGCGGCCCGACCGACCGGGGCGAGGTCGGACGACATCCGCTGCGGAACCTGTGGCGGCTGCGCCGCTACCTGCGCCCACACGCCACCGAGTTCGCCTGGCTGATGCTGGCCGGGCTCGCCGCCACCGGCGCGGGCATCGCCGTGCCACTGGTGGCGCAACGGGTGGTCGACGGTCCGGTGGCCGCGCAGGATCTGCCAGGGCTGCTCAGGCTCGGCGCGCTCGCGCTGGCGCTCGGGCTGGCCGAAGCCGTGCTGATCTTCATTCGACGGTGGGTGCAGTCGTCGTCCTCGGTGGCGATGGAGGCGACCATCCGCGCCGACGTCTACGCCCATCTGCAACGACTACCGGCCAGCTTCCACGACCGGTGGCCGTCCGGTCAGCTGCTGTCCCGGATCACCAGCGACCTGTCCGTGCTGCGCAGGTTCCTCTCCTTCGGGCTGTTCTTCCTCATCCTCAACCTGGTCACCTACCTGGTCGTCGTGGTGCTGCTGATCCGGCTGCACCCGGTCCTGGGGTTGCTGGTGGCGGCCAGCGCGGTGCCGCTGTTCCTGATCGCCCGCCGCTTCGGCCGGCACTACCACACCGCGTCCCGACGGATGCAGGACCAGCAGGGCGACGTCGCCACGCTGGTCGAGGAGACCGCGCAGGGGCTGCGGACCATGAAGGCGTACGGGCGGGGACCGCAGTTGACGGCCCGGTTCGCGGGTGGCACCCGGGCGTTGCACGACACCGGGGTGGGCAAGGGGCGGCTGCTCGCCCGTACCTCCGCCCTGCTCGACCTGGTGCCCAACCTGACGCTCGGCGTGGTGCTGGTGGCGGGCGCGGCGGCCGTCGCCACCGGCCGGCTCACCATCGGTCAGCTCGTCGCGTTCGTCAGCCTCCAGCTCATGCTGATCTGGCCGGTGCAGTCGCTGGGTTGGATCATCGCCAACGGGCAGGAGGCGGCCACCGCCGCCGACCGCATCCAGGAGGTGTTGGACACCGCACCGGGCATCGTCGACGCGCCGGGTGCGGTGGCCCTCTCCGGTCCGGCGGTACGCGGGCGGCTGCGCTTCGAGGCAGTGACGTTCCGCTACCCGGGCAGCACCGCCGCCGTGCTGCGCGGCATCGACCTGACCGTGGAGCCGGGCGAGACGCTCGCCGTGGTCGGTGCCACCGGCAGCGGCAAGAGCACACTGCTGTCGCTGGTGCCCCGACTGCACGACGCGACGGGCGGCCGGATCACGCTGGACGGGCACGACCTGCGGGACCTGGGGCTGGCCTCGTTGCGTGGGCTGGTCGGGATGGCCTTCGAGGAGCCGACGCTCTTCTCCATGTCGGTCTGGGAGAACCTCACCCTGGGTCGGCCCGACGCCGGGGAGGACGAGGTCCGGGCGGCACTCACGCTGGCCCAGGCCGAGTTCGCGTACGACCTGCCGTGGGGTCTGCGGACCCGGCTCGGTGAGCAGGGGCTCTCCCTCTCCGGCGGCCAGCGGCAGCGGTTGGCGCTGGCCCGGGCGGTGCTCGTCCGGCCCGCCGTGCTCGTCCTCGACGATCCGCTCTCCGCGCTCGACGTGCACACCGAGGCGCTTGTCGAGTCGGCGCTGAAGCGGGTGCTGCGCGACACCACCGCGCTCCTGGTGGTGCACCGGCCGTCCACGATCGCCCTCGCCGACCGGGTCGCGTTGCTGGAGCAGGGCCGGATCACCGCGATCGGCCCGCACGCCGAACTGCTGGCCCTGTCTCGTATCCACAT
>NZ_SISL01000700.1:0-2097 GCF_004307965.1 Verrucosispora sp. SN26_14.1
GCCGCGTGCGGCCGACCGGGCGCCGGGGCGTCCGGAGCGGTTGCCGCCGGTAGGACCGGCAGCGCCGTCAGCAGACCGACGCAGTGCACGATCGCCGCGAGCTTCCTGTGGTGTCGTGTCGATGCAGGCATACGAACGAACCTCCGCAGCCGACGCTAGGGGCGCGCGCACGTCGTGCGGGTACGAAGCGGCGAATCCGACCCCGACGCTGATCATCGCGGGTAGGCTGCGCCGCCCCCGAGGCGACCGGACCGGATCGGCGGTGCTGGTCCGGTCTGCGACCGGACTAGATTGACCTGGTGCGTATCGCTCGTTTCGCTCATGCCAAGGGAATGTCGTTCGGGGTCGTCGAGGGGGAGCCGGAGGCGGGCCCGCAGGGGCTGACCGTCGCCGAGATCACCGGACACCCGTTCGGCCAGATCACGTTCAGCGGCGTCCGGTGGGCGCTGTCCGACGTCCGCCTGCTCTCCCCGATCCTGCCCAGCAAGGTGGTCTGTGTCGGCCGCAACTACGCCGAGCACGCCGCCGAGCACGGCAACGAGGTACCGAAGGAGCCGCTGCTCTTCCTCAAGCCCTCCACCTCCGTCATCGGCCCCCGGGACGCGATCCGCCTGCCCGAGTTCAGCAAGCAGGTCGAGCACGAGGCGGAACTGGCCGTGGTGATCGGGGCACCGGGCGCCCGTCGCGCCGACCGGGCCGCCGCCGAACGGGCGATCTTCGGCTACACCTGCGCCAACGACGTCACCGCCCGGGACCTCCAGCGGTCCGACAGCCAGTGGACCCGGGCCAAGGGGTTCGACTCCTTCTGCCCGATCGGTCCGTGGATCACCACCGGGCTCGACGTCACCGACCTGGAGATCCGCTGCGAGGTGGGACGCGACCCGGAGGAGATGGAGGTCCGGCAGCTCGGCCGTACCCGGGACATGGTCTTCGACGTGCCGGCCCTGGTGTCGTACGTCTCGCACGTGATGACGCTGCTGCCGGGCGACATCGTCCTGACCGGCACCCCGGCGGGGGTTAGCCCGATCACGGAGGGGGATACGGTGGCCGTCCGGATCCAGGGGATCGGTGAGTTGACCAACCCTGTCGTGTCCGCGACCTGACCGCCGTTTACGCAGCTCAAGGGTGGTTTGGGGAAGTTGATTTGGCCCGTCGGTGCCGGGAGGGTAGAGTTTGCTCCCGGCACCGCAAGGGGCCAATGGGGTATGGGGTAATTGGCAGCCCAACTGATTCTGGTTCAGTTAGTCTAGGTTCGAGTCCTGGTACCCCAGCGCAACCGCGATTCGCACGAATCGAGGTCGCTGGATTCTGGTGGAGTTCAGCACCGATGTTCCCGCAGGGGACCCGGTCACGAATTCTGGTAGAGTTTGGCGGCACCACCGCGAGGTGGTGTCGCACAGTGTGTTCTGGCCCCGTCGTCTAGCGGCCCAGGACGCCGCCCTCTCAAGGCGGTAGCGCCGGTTCGAATCCGGTCGGGGCTACAACAGATTCAGGTAACGGCTCGTCCCGCTCCGCGGGTCGGGCCGTTTCGCTGTGTGCTGCCGTCCTGCGCCGCGTACCGGCCATCCCGCATGCCGGCCTTCTGCATGCCGGCCATCCTGTGTGCTGGCCCGCTGCCGTGCCGCCATCCTGCGTGCTGGCTCCCCGCGTGCCAGCCTTGGGGGCGGGGGCGACTGACTGCTGGCCCCCCGCCCGGCCCGGTGTCGGCTCACCCGATCGGGTGACATCGCCCCCGGCCTGGCCCGACGGCGGCGTCCCACCCCAGATTCCGTCGTCGAGAGGGACGCCGCTAGACTACTGCCGCACCGCCCGCGAGGGTGGTGAACCAGGAAAGTCTTGGCCCCGTCGTCTAGCGGCCCAGGACGCCGCCCTCTCAAGGCGGTAGCGCCGGTTCGAATCCGGTCGGGGCTACCACACCGAAGCCCGTCTCGCCCCGTGCGAGGCGGGCTTCTCCCGTGCCACCCCACCATCCGCACGTCCACCCCGCCCACGCCACCCTCAGGTCGACCCTTCGGCGAGTTGACCAAGAAGTTCGCGTCAGGATCCGCCTCTCCCGAAGGTGCAAACTTCTTGATCAACCGGGGCGGGGGCGGGGGG
>NZ_SISL01000701.1:0-2034 GCF_004307965.1 Verrucosispora sp. SN26_14.1
GGCGGCGATCAGCCTGCCCGCCCCGGTCTCCGCCGCGCCGCCGCTGCCCGCCGGTGTCGACCTGGAGGTGCCGGGCCTGGCGCGGTACGTCACCGAGAACCGGCGCTTCTATCGCATCGACACCGCGCTCGTGGTGCCGCAGGTGGATCCGGAGACGTGGCGGCTGCGCATCCACGGCCGGGTGCGCAATCCGGTGACGCTGAGCTTCGCGGACCTGTTGGCCCGGCCGATGGTGGAGCGGTACGTCACGCTGGCCTGCGTCTCCAACGAGGTCGGCGGCGATCTGATCGGCAACGCGCGGTGGCTCGGCGTACCGATCCGGGAGCTGCTCGACGAGGTGCAGCCGCTCGACGGCGCGGACCAGGTGGTCGGGCGCTCGGTGGACGGCTGGACCTGCGGCACCCCGACGTCGGTGCTGCGGGACGGGCGGGACGCGTTGCTCGCCGTCGGTATGAACGGCGAGCCGCTGCCGGTGGCGCACGGATTCCCGGCCCGGATGGTGGTGCCCGGCCTCTACGGGTACGTGTCGGCGTGCAAGTGGATCACCGAGCTGGAGCTGACCAGCTTCGCCGACTTCGACGCGTACTGGGTGCCCCGGGGCTGGTCGGCCGAGGGGCCGGTGAAGACGCAGTCGCGGATCGACACGCCCCGCCCGCGTAACCGTCCCGCCGCCGGCCCGGTCACCGTAGCCGGGGTCGCGTGGGCGCAGCACCGGGGCGTACGCCGGGTCGAGGTCCGCGTCGACGGCGGACCCTGGCAGGAGGCGGAGCTGGCGCCGACGGCCTCGGTGGACACCTGGGTGCAGTGGTCCTGGCGGTGGGAGGCGACGCCCGGCGAGCACACGCTCCAGGTGCGGGCGACGGACAGCACCGGCGAGACGCAGACCGGGCAGCGGCAGGACGTGGCGCCGGACGGCGCGACGGGTTGGCACTCGGTCACCCTGACGGTCGAGTGACGCACAGACCGACGCCGCGCTTCCGGGGGGCGGGAGCGCGGCGTCGGGGGCGTTCGGTCAGGCGACGTTGCGTTGGGGCGGGAGGGCCGCCCGGTGGGAGCTGCCCAGACGGGCTTCCAACCGGTTGACGTCGACCCGGGTCTGCCGACGGTCGGCGAGGTCCTCCCAGCCGACCGCGAGCAGGCGCAGGCGCTCCGACTCGCTGAATCCACCCCACACGCCGTACGGCTCCCGCACCGCCAACGCGTGCGCGGCGCACTCGGCGCGTACCGGGCAGGCGCGGCAGACGTTCTTGGCGGAGGACTCCCGCCGGAGCCGGGAGGATCCGCGCTCGCCGTCGGGGTGGAAGAACTGTGCGCTGTCGCGGCCACGACAGGAGCCGAGGCGCTGCCAGTCCCACAGGTCGATGATCGGTCCGGGCAGTCTACGTACGTTCGACATCTGCACCCCTCCTCTCGCGCGGCACCGCGAGATACTTCGTGGCCGGCTGTCCGGGCGGCGGGCCGCGCAGGCGCACCGTTCCCGGCCTGAGCCCCTCGGTACCCAGCCCCTTCTCGGCTCACACGTGTGTGATCGAAAACGTTTGCCGAATTGGGGCATATGCCCTTTCTGTCGGAAAAGTTGGAAGAGTTGCCGGGAACCTCCTCCCGACCCCACCCCGTCATGGTCTGCTCGTGTGCGGAGAGGAGATCACAGTGCGTACGGTTCTCGTGTGCGTTCGGACGCCGCTCGCGGCGCAGCACCTGACCTCAGCGGCAGCGCGGCTGGGGCTGTCGGGTGCGGTCCGGACGGCGGTCTCCGATCCGGAGGTGATGCTCCGGCTCGCCGAGCGCCCCGCCGACGTGGTGCTCGCCGACACCGCCATCACCCGGCCCGACAGTGCCGGTTTCGTCCGACGGGTCCTGGCCCGCGCGCCGCAGGCCAGCGTGTTGCTGCTCGGCGCGGAGGAGTCCGAGGCGGCGGCGGCGACCATCAGCGCCGGTGCGCGCGGCCTGATCCAGGGCGTGGACCACGATCTCACCAGCGCGGTCGCCAAGGCGCTGCTGCTGCTGGCCGCCTCCTGTCTCTGTTACACATCT
>NZ_SISL01000702.1:0-2073 GCF_004307965.1 Verrucosispora sp. SN26_14.1
CGACCGTCGGATCCACAGCGCGACGGTCGCGGCCACCAGCGCCAGCCAGGCCAGCGTGCTGGGGCTCTGCGGGTCGAGCCGGGCCACCACGCCACGCAGCGACTGGTTGGAGACGAAGGCCAGCTCACCGACCCGGCCGGTGTTCCACAACGCCGAGGTCCAGAACTCGCGGGCCGCGTCCGGGAACAGCGCGGCGGCCAGCACGGTCGCCCCGGCGGCGGTGCCGGTGGCGGTCAGCGCCGCCCGCCAGCGACCGGTGGCCAGCAGATAGATCAGGAAGATGCCGGGCGTGAGCTTGATCGCGGTGGCCAGGCCGATGCCGACGCCGGCCCACCTGCTGTCGCGTGGCAGCAACCGCAGCAGGTCCACCGCGACCAGGAACAGCAGCAGCGTGTTGACCTGGCCGAAGTTGATGGTCTCGCGCATCGGCTCGAACGCGGCGGCCAGGCAGAGCGCCACCGCGAACGCGAACCACCGGGTCCAGCCCGCGCGGCGGGACACCGGGTCCAGCAGCCACCAGATCAGCACCGCGGCGGTGGCCACCCCGGCGGCCACGCTCACCACGATCGCCCCGTGCCAGGACAGGTACGCCATCGGCAGCATCACCAGCGCGGCGAACGGCGGGTAGGTGAAGCCGTACTGGGTGCCCGGCTTGAGGTAGTCGTAGATCTCGCCGCCGTCGTGCACCCACCAGACCAGCGCGCCGCGATAGACGTGCAGGTCGAAGAAGCCGTGCCGGACCGCCGCCACGGAGAGGAACGCGGTCACCGCGACGGCGAGTACGACCACTGCGACGACCTGTCCGACCGTCCGCCTGGCACCCTGCGCCACCGTCGCCTCCCTCACCCTGCGTAGGCTGTCGTCCCATGGCTCTGGGGTTTGTCCGCCCGGCGCGTCCGGAGGACGTCGCCGAGATCGCCCGCATCCAGCTCGCGACCTGGCGGGTCGCCTACCGGCGGCTGCTGCCCCGGCACGTGCTGGAGAACCTCGACGAGGCGTGGCTCGCGCGGCGGTGGGACGCCGCGGTGCGCCAGCCGCCCGGTGAGACCCATCGGGTGCTGGTCGCCGTCGAACAGGCCGAGCAATCGTATCTGGTGGGCTTCGCCGCCTCCGGGCCGGTCGACGCGGAGGCGCTGGCCCCGAACGAGCCCGCCGACGCGCTCGGCGCCGACGTGGTGGCGGTGACCGACCTGCTGGTGGAGCCGCGCTGGGGCCGGCGCGGACACGGCAGCCGGCTGCTCGCCGCCAGTGTGGACCTGTGGCGGGAGTCCGGCTTCACCCGGGCCGTCTCCTGGGTCTTCGAGGGCGACGAGGCGTCCCGGAAGTTCCTCGGCGCGGCCGGCTGGGAGCCCGACGGGGCGGGGCGGGCGCTGGACGTGGACGACATGCTGGTGCCGCAGCTGCGCCTGCACGTGGCGGTGCCCGCCGAGGCGGACTGAGCGGCCGTCGGACGGCCGGGGCTGCGGCAGCACCACGACGGAGATGTACTGCCACCCCGGTGCCTGTCGAGCTGAGAGCAGAGACGGATCACCGACGGCCGACTCGGCAGCGAGCAGCCAGCGACGGCTCGTCCGGCAGCGACGGATCACACGTAGCCGGCCGACGGTGACGGGCAGCCGACGGTGACGGGCAGCCGACGGTGACGGGCGGCCGACCGGGCCGCGATAGCGCAGACGGTTCAGCTCGACAGTGCCCGAAGCAGGGGTAGGACACCGCCTCGGTCCGTCGCGGCAACCCCCGTCCGTCACGGCAGCCCCCGTCCGTCACGGCAGCCTCGGTCCGTCACGGCAACCCCGGTCCGGGAGGGGTCCGCGTCGGGCGTGGCGGCCGCCCGGGTCGGGCTCAGTCGAGCAGCGGGTCCAGGCCGAGAGTCAGACCGGGTCGGCCGGGCACCGCGCGGACGGCCAGCAGCACGCCGGGCATGAACGAGACCCGGTCGTACGAGTCGTGCCGGATGGTCAGCGTCTCGCCGGTGGTGCCGAAGAGCACCTCCTGGTGGGCGAGCAGGCCGGTGGCCCGGACCGCGTGCACGCGCACCCCCTCGACGTCGGCGCCCCGGGCACCGGGCGGTCT
>NZ_SISL01000703.1:0-2064 GCF_004307965.1 Verrucosispora sp. SN26_14.1
CGCCTCTACCGGGCCGGCGACGCCCGGCTGCTGCACCCGGCGCTGCTGCGGCCCGCCCGGGAGGAGACGGTGCGATGAGGACCGACGAGGCGATCCGCCTGGTCACCGCTGCCCGCGACGACCACGACCTGTTCGGCGCCGACGCACCAGAACGCCGCTACCGGGAACTGGTCACCGCCCTGCACCCCGACCGGCTGGACCGGACCGCCCCGGGCGTACGCGCCGAGGCCACCGAGGCGTTCGTCCGGGTCACCACCCGCTGGCGCGCCCGCCGGGTCACCGTCCTGCGCGGCTACCACTGCGGCGCACCGGCGTACTCGGGTGACCTCGCCGACCTCTACGACGTCGGCGGGGACCGGCTACTCAAACTGCCCCGCGAGGTCGGCGACAACGACCTGATGATCCGTGAGCAGCGCGCGTTGCGCCGACTCGCCGACCACGGCGACCCCCGCTGGCTGCCGTACGTGCCCCGGCTGGTCGACACGTTCGCGCACCGGGACCCCGCCACCGGGGCGGAACGCCAGGTCACCGTCCTCGCCACCGCACCCGGCCTGCGCAGCCTGGTCGACGTGCGGCAGGCGTACCCGGACGGGTTGGACGCCCGCGACGTGGCCTGGATGTGGCGACGGCTGCTGGTGGCGCTCGGCCTGGCCCACCGGGCCGGCGTCGTGCACGGCGCGGTGCTGCCGCCCCACGTGCTGATCGAGCCGGACGCGCACGGCGTGGTGCTGGTCGACTGGTGCTTCGCCACCGAGCCCGGCGGCGTCGTGCCCGCGCTGGTCCCGGACCACCAGGCGTGGTACCCGGCCGAGGTCACCGGGCGTCGCCCCTGCGGGCCGGGCACCGACATCGACATGGCCACCCGGTGCATGACCTGGCTGATGGGGCACCGGGCCCCGCACGAGCTGCTCGCCTTCGCGGCGGGCTGCCGACAGCGATCGCTGTCGGGCCGCCCCGACGACGCCTGGCGACTGCTCGGCGAACTCGACGAGGTGCTGCACCGGCTCTACGGGCCGCGCACCTTCCGACCCTTCACCCTCACCCCCTAAGGAGGCTGCCATGGGCAGCGGAATGTGGTCCACCGACGTGTACACCGCCGCCGACCGGTACCGCCGGGCCACCGGCAAGAGCGCGTTCTCGTACAGCGACAGCGGAGCCAAGGTGGTGCACCCGCAACTGGACCCGCGTGGCGCGACGCGGGAGAGCCGTGACTCGGCCGAGCACCCGCGGTCGACCCCGGTCACGGTGCTGTTCGACGTGACCGGCTCGATGGGGCACGTGCCCCGCACCCTCCAGGCCAAGCTGCCGCAACTGCTGGGACTGCTGCTGCGCCAGGGGTACGCCCGCGACCCGCAGATCATGTTCGGCGCGATCGGCGACGCCACCTGCGACCGGGTGCCGTTGCAGATCGGCCAGTTCGAGTCCGACAACCGGATGGACGAGGACCTCGGACGGATCGTGCTGGAGGGCGGCGGTGGCGGCCAGATGATGGAGTCCTACGAACTGGCGCTCTACTACATGGCCCGACGGACGGTCACCGACAGCTGGGAGAAGCGGGGCCGACGCGGCTACCTCTTCATCATCGGCGACGAGCTGGCGTACCCGTCGGTCAAGGCCGCCGAGGTGGCCCGCCTGATCGGCGACGACCCGCGCGAGGACGTGCCGGTGCGGCAGATCGTCGACGAGGTGACCCGCCGCTGGGACACGTACTACCTGCTCCCGGCCGGCAGCCACTACTCGGGCAACCGCAAGGTGCTCGACTTCTGGCGCGGCCTGCTCGGCCAGAACGCCCTGGAGCTGGACGACCTCGACGCGGTCTGCGAGACGATCGCGCTCACCGTCGGCCTCGGCGAGCAGGCCATCGACCTCGACACCGGCCTGCGGGACCTGGACCGGACCGGCTCGACGGCCACCCGCACGGTGTCGAAGGCGCTGGCCCGGCTGAACGGCGCGCGCCGCGCCGAGGTGGCCGAGCTGCCGGCCACCCGCACCACCGGCGGCGGGGTCGTCCGGCTGTGAACGAGCCGATGACCGTCACGCGCCCGGGTGTCCCGGCACCCGGGC
>NZ_SISL01000704.1:0-2053 GCF_004307965.1 Verrucosispora sp. SN26_14.1
CGGGTGGTCGCCGCCGCCGGTGCGGGCCGTCCCGCGCTGGCCACCCTGCCGGACGGTACGCCGATCGACGCGGCCGGCAAGCATGTCGTCATCATCGGCGGCGGCGACACCGCGGCCGACTGCCTCGGGGTGGCGCACCGGCAGGGCGCGGCCGGCGTACACCAGCTCGACCTGTACCCGCGCCCTCCACAGGCCCGCGACGAGGAGCGCGACCCGTGGCCGACCTGGCCGTGGATCCTGCGCGAGTACGCGGCGCACGAGGAGGGCGGGGAGCGCGTCTTCGCGGTCGCCGTGCAGGAGTTCGTCGACGACGGCACCGGCGCGGTCCGTGCCGTGCGGATCGCCGAGGTGACCGTCGAGAAGCGGGACGGCCGGCGCATCGTCACCACTGTCCCCGGGACCGAACAGGAGTTGCCCGCCGACCTGGTGCTGCTGGCCATCGGCTTCGAGGGCACCGAGGAGCAGCCGCTGCTGACCCAGTTCGGGGTGACCCGCAACGCCCGGGGCGCGATCGAGTCCCGGGGCGACTGGCAGACCGAGGCCGACGGTGTCTTCGTCGCCGGTGACATGCACCGGGGGGCGTCACTGATCGTCTGGGCCATCGCCGAGGGGCGGGCCGCCGCCGCCGCGATCCACGGCTACCTCGGTGGCGTCGGCACCCTCCCGGCACCCGTGCACGCCGCCTCCCAACCGCTCGCTGTGTAAGGAGGGGTCCCCTGCTAACGCCTCGTGCATAGCAGGGGACCCCTGCTAACACCCCGGCGCACCCGCGCGCCGCACACCCGCACACCCGCACACCCGCACACCCGCACACCCGCACACCCGCACACCCGCACACCCGCGCATACGCCCGGCCGTGACTCGGCCGGGCGTGCTGCGTCTGCGGGGCGACGGCTATTCACTTCATCTGCATGTTTCGATAGCATTACCGGCTAGTAACAACCCCTGGCCACGCGCGCGGTCCACGGGCTCCACCACCACCCTCTGTGGAGGTCCGTCATGTCCCACCGTCCGCTGGCCCGTGCCCTCGCCACGTTGGTCGCCCTCGCCACCGCCACCCTCGGCGCACTGGCCGTACCCACCGCCGCCCAGGCCGCCGCGCCCGTGCACTACGTCGCGCTCGGCGACTCGTACTCCTCCGGGGTCGGCGCCGGCCCGTACGACCTGTCCACCTGCCTGCGCAGCCAGAAGTCGTACGCGCCACTGTGGGCCGCCGCCAACGCGGTGGCCAGCTTCCGCTTCCCGGCCTGCGGCGGCGCGGTCACCGCCGACGTGCTCGCCAACCAACTCGGCGCGCTCAGCGCCACCACCACGATGGTCACCATCACCATCGGCGGCAACGACGCCGGATTCGCCGACGTGATGACCAGTTGCCGCTTCGGCAGCACGTCCACCTGCACCACTGCGGTCAACGAGGCCAAGGCGTTCGCCACCGGCACCCTGCCGGCCCGGCTGGACCGCACCTACGCGGCCATCCGCGAGCGCGCCCCGAACGCGCGGCTGATCGTGCTCGGCTATCCGCGCCTGTTCGAGACCAGGTCCTGCGGGCTGCTGGCGATGAGCACCCACAAGCGCACCCTCCTCAACGAGGCGGCCGACGTCCTCGCCGAGGTGACCGCCGACCGGGCCGCCGCGGCCGGTGCCACCTTCGCCGACACCCGGCCCACCTTCGCCGGCCACGGTGTCTGCGGTGCCCAGCCGTGGATCCGGGACGTCACCGGTGTCATCGAGGCGTACCACCCCAACGCCGACGGCTACCGGTACGGCTACCTGCCCGCGCTCAACGCGGTGACCGGCTGACGGCTCGCGATGTTAGGAGGGGTCCCCTGCTATGCACGAGGCGTTAGCAGGGGACCCCTCCTTTCACGCACGTGCCGGGAGCGCCGACGCCTGGACGGGCCGACACGGCCGTGCGGGGACCGTGCCCGGATCGCCGCTGTCCGTTAGGGTTTCAGCGGACCAGGCGGCTGTCGGCGGAGGGGCACACGTTGGGCAGGCTCGCGTCGGCGTACGGGCAGGCGATGGCCGCCCACCGGGCCGCCCGGGCCCACCT
>NZ_SISL01000705.1:0-2052 GCF_004307965.1 Verrucosispora sp. SN26_14.1
GGATGCCCCGGTGGCCCGGCGGGCGGCGGCGCTGCGGACGCCGCGCTGACGTAGCACGCTCGGCGGTCGGACCGGCCTCGACGCCGGCCCGGCGCGGACGGGGGGAGACCGCCGCCCGGCGGTACGGAGATAGGCTTCGCGGGAAGGGAGCGTGGTCCGGGTGAGGGTGTTGGCGGCGATGTCCGGCGGTGTGGATTCCGCCGTGGCGGCGGCGCGTGCGGTGCAGGCCGGTCACGACGTCACCGGTGTGCACCTGGCGCTGGCCCGCAACCCGCAGACCTATCGCACCGGAGCGCGGGGCTGCTGCACCCTGGAGGACTCCCGGGACGCGCGCCGCGCCGCCGACGTGCTGGGCATCCCGTTCTACGTGTGGGACATGGCCGACCGGTTCCACGAAGACGTGGTCGACGACTTCGTGGCCGAGTACGCCGCCGGGCGTACCCCGAACCCGTGCCTGCGCTGCAACGAGAAGATCAAGTTCGCCGCGGTGCTGGATCGGGCGGTGGCCCTGGGCTTCGACGCCGTGGTCACCGGCCACCACGCCCGACTCGGCGCGGACGGCCTGCTGCGGCGCAGCGTCGACCTCGCCAAGGACCAGTCGTACGTGCTGGCCGTGCTCACCCGCGCGCAGTTGGACCGTTCGATCTTCCCGCTCGGTGACTCGACGAAGGCGCAGGTCCGGCAGGAGGCCGCCGACCGGGGCCTGGCGGTGGCCGACAAGCCCGACTCGCACGACATCTGCTTCATCGCCGACGGCGACACCCGGGGCTTCCTGGCCCAGCGGCTCGGCGAGACGCCCGGCGACGTGGTCGACGCCACCACCGGTGCGGTGGTGGGCACGCACGCCGGCGCGTACGCGTACACCGTGGGTCAGCGGCGCGGGCTGCACCTGGACCGCCCGGCCCCGGACGGGCGACCCCGGTACGTGCTCTCCATCACGCCGACGACCAACACGGTGACCGTCGGGCCGGCCGAGGCGCTGGAGGTGGCCGAGGTGCGTGCCACCCGCCCGGTCTGGACCGGCGGCCCGCGTCCGGACGCCCCGATCGAGTGCGAGGTGCAGTTGCGGGCGCACGGGCTCGTGGTGCCGGCCGAGGTCACCGTGGACGGCGACGCGTTCCGTGCCGACCTGCGGCAGCCGGTCCGGGGGGTCGCCGCCGGTCAGGCGATCGTCGCGTACCGCCCCGACCCGGCCGGTGACATCGTGCTCGGCTCCGCCACGATCACCGACTGACCGGTACCCTTCGGCCGTGAGTGATCAGGTTTGGCCGTGGCCCGCGGGCGCGGCGACCGGCATCGGGTCGCTGCCCGGCACCGACATCGCCGAGGCGCAGCGGATCGTCCTCGGTGAGTTGCCCGCACTTCCCCACCTGCCGGAGCTGCCGGCCCGTGGCCCGGGCGCGGACATGATCGGGCGCGGCGCGGGCCTGCTGGTCGAGCTGCCGGTCGAGCTCTACGCCGCGCGGTGGCGGGTGGCCCTGCGCCCCGGCCGGGACCTGCGCCGCGCACGGGACCTGATGGAACGCGACCTCGACCAGCTCGCCGAGCAGGCCGAGGAGTACGCCGGCCCGATCAAGGTGCAGGCACCCGGTCCGTTCACCCTCGCCGCCTCGGTGGAGCTGCCCGTCGGCGGCCGGATGGTGCGCGACCCCGGTGCGGTACGCGACCTGGTCGGCTCGCTCGCCGAGGGGCTGCGCGCGTACGTGGCGGCGGTGGCCCGCCGGGTACCCCGGGCCACCGTCCTGCTCCAGGTGGACGAACCGTCGTTGCCGGCGGTGCTCGCCGGTCGGGTGCCCACCGAGAGCGGCTTCGGCACGTACCGGGCGGTGCAGCCGGAGGACGCGCGGGCGTTGCTGGGCACGGTGGTGGAGGCGGTCGGAGTACCGACCGTGGTGCACTGCTGCGCCCCGGACGTACCGCTGAACCTGATCCGGTCCACCGGCGCGGCCGGCGTCGCCCTCGACCTGGACCTGGTCACCGACCTGGACGCGCTGGGCGAGGCGATCGACGCCGGGCTGGGCCTCTTCGCCGGTGCCGCGCCGGGCACCGCCC
>NZ_SISL01000706.1:0-2040 GCF_004307965.1 Verrucosispora sp. SN26_14.1
CCGCCACGGTCGGCGGCGAGCAGTTCGGCGCGGGCCAGCAGGCCGTCGGCCTCCGGCAATCGGGTGCCCGCCGCGTCGCGGCTGACCGTGGCGCTGTCGATCGCGGCCCGGGCGGTCGACCAGGCCACGAGGCGGTCCTGCCGTCGTGACCGCAGGCGGGGCAGGAGGGTGGTGAGGAGTCCGGCACCCAGCAGCAGTACGCCGCCGGTGAGCCAGGTGAGCAGGGATGGTGACATGTGCTCCCGCCATCCGAGGGGGGTCGGTAGGGCTACCTGTCTAGCGCACCGGTACCAACCCTCCGCAGGCCACCCCTGGTGCCGGTGGTCCGGCCGGTGCCCGTGGGCGGCTCCGGCCGGACCGCGCGGTCAGCGGGAGTAGTACTCGACGACCAGTTGCTCGTCGCAGCGCACCGGCACCTCGGCGCGCTGCGGCAACCGGATCAGCCGTGCGGTCAGCCCGGCCAGGTCGACGTCGAGATAGGGGGCGGTCCGTTCCGGGGCGTGCGCACCGGCGGCGGCCACCACGAACGGCGTCTTGGTGCGGCTGCCCTCGCGGACCGCGATCACGTCGTCGGGGCGCAACCGGGCCGAGGGACGGTCCACCCGCCGTCCGTTGACGTTGACGTGCCCGTGGGTGACGGCCTGGCGGGCCTGGTAGATGGTGCGGGCGAGACCGGCGCGCAGGACCAGGGCGTCCAGGCGCGTCTCGAGGTCGATCACCAGTTCCTCGCCGGTCTTGCCCGGACGGCCCACGGCGCGTTCGAAGGCCAACCGGAGCTGCTTCTCCCGCAGGTCGTACTGCGCCTTGAGGCGCTGCTTCTCCAGCAGCCGGACCTTGTAGTCGCTCTCCTTGGTCCGCGCCCGACCGTGCACGCCGGGTGGGTAGGGCCGGCGTTCGAAGTACCGCACGCACTTGGGGGTGAGCGGGATGCCGAGGCGGCGGGAGCGCTTGATCTTCGGGCGGGACTGGTTCATCATCACCTCTCTAGTAAGGTAAGGCTAACCTAATGGGAGGTGGGGCATTGAGCAAGGCACCCCTGGCGGCGACCACCGCCACACCGGCCGAGCGACTGCGTACGCTGCTCGCCGCCGCGGACTCGCTGCGCCTGCGGACCACCCGCCACCGCGCGGACCTGATCGGACGGCACTCCCTCGACGCCGACGGACTGCTCCGGGTGGCGCTGCCCGCCCACGCCGAACTGGCCCGACACCTGCTCGACACGGGGGAGGTGCCGGCGCTGGTCGAGATCACCGACCTGGCACCGGTCCCGGCCCGCCACCGGGTCCGGGCGCGGGCCACGCTCACCGGCTGGCTCACCCTGGACGACCTCGACGGTGGCGACGTGACCGCCTTCCTCGCGCTCGCCACCGCCGACCTCGTCGACGCCGACGGCGACGCCACCGTCGACCCGGACGACCTGGCCGCCGCCGACCCCGACCCGCTCGCCCCGTACGAGGCCGACCTGCTGCGTCACCTGTACGCCGCACACCCGGAGACGCTCGGTGGCCTGACCCGGCTGGTGCCGGCCGACCGGCGGGCCGGTGCCGGCCGGGTCCACCCGCTGCGGCTCGACCGGCACGGGATCGTGCTGCGCCTGGAGGTGCCCGAGGGGCACCGGGACGTCCGGCTCGCCTTCGCCGAGCCGCTCACCGGACCGGACGACGTCGGCGCGGGGCTGGCCCGCCTGCTCGGCGGCGAGCCCGGCTGCCCCACCTGCGTCCACCCCCACCCGTGACCTCACCCCGGCCGTCCGCCCGAACGGAGCCCGCCCATGCAACCCAGTAGCGCCGAGATCGCCCGCACCCTGGCCGGCAGCACGACGCTCGCCACCGTGGTGGCGTACCGCGGACCGACCGTGACCGACGTGCGGCACGGTGCCGCCGCCGACGGCCGCATCCTGCTGTTGTGCCGCCGGGACGAGCCGCTCGCCGGCATCACCGGCTCGGTGCTCGTGCACATCGCGGACGTACCGCCGCTGCCGTTCTCGCCGACCTGGGGCCGGTTGCGGGTCGGTGGCCGGGCGACCCCGCTGGCCGGGGC
>NZ_SISL01000707.1:0-2022 GCF_004307965.1 Verrucosispora sp. SN26_14.1
GCGTCAGATTTGTATAAGAGAAAGGTCCCGATGCCGACGGTCCGGACCGCCACGCCCACCGGAGTGGCCCCAGGTGGGGTCGGTCGCCGTCGGTCGTCAAGCCGCCCGCTCGGCCAGGTCGGTGTCGGCGAGCCGGTCGGTGAACTCGTGCCAGGCGCGGGCGCAGGCCTCCCCGACGTCGCGCAGCACGTCGCGGCAGTGGCCCGGGGTGGCGTCGGCGACCGCATCGGACTGCTCGGCGAGCGCCAACGTGGCGGAGACCAACCGCAGCAGCGTCCGCCCGCGCTCGGTGTAACGCAGCGACGGGTCGTTGGCCAGCCGCTCCAGCCCGGCCCGCAACACCGGTCCGAGCGGATCGGCGGCACCGGTCCCGGGCGGGGCGCACGGCGAGGTCACCACCGTGCCCTCTCGCGCGTCGGTCGCCATGGTCGTCAGTTGCCGACGGACGTCGAAGGCGGTGCCCACCGAGATGCCGGTCTCCCGCGCCACCTCGCGCAGGCTGGCCTCCGGTCGACGACGCATCAGCTCCGCGGCCCGCCGCCGACCGTCCGCAGCGGACAGTGGCCGCTGGCGTCCGTCCCGGCCCAGCCGGATGTTCGGATGTGCACCGTCGTCGGTCGAAGACCGGCGCAGCGTCGCCACCGTACGCGGGGACACGCCGCAGACCGAGGCGATCCACCGGTCCGAACGCTCCGGGTGCGAGGAGAGGATCCGACGGGCGGCGGCGGCCCGCTCGGGGCCGGTCAGCGGCATCCCGTGCCGCACGTTGAGGTGGACGGCGGCGACGAACGCGTCGTCGTCGCAGCCGTCGAAGAAGGTCACCGGGATCTGCCGGTCGCCGCGCAACCGTGCCGCCGCCAGCCGCTGCGCACCGTCGACGACCCGCATCGTCGACCGCTGCACCAGGATCGGCGGAAGCACCTCGACCGACTCGGCCAACTGCTGGATCCGGCCGGTACCGGCCACCGACGACCGAGGTGAACAGCCGACGACCACCGAGGTGGTGTCGACGAGAGTCACCTCCCGGCTCTGGACGCCCTGGATCCGTTCCCGCATGTACACCTCGACAGCCCCCGTTTGGGAAAGATCATCGATTGGCGGCCGATGGTACGGTCTCCGGCGTATCCGTCGCGCACAATTGGCGTACAAATGAATTGTCCTCGACTCTTGGCGGTCGGCCGGTCCGGCCGCGCGACGACGCGGTTCGGATGGTGTCCGGTCCCATGACTCAGGCCGTCGGCTGAGGTGACTGATGCTTCTCCGCTTCCACCTTCTCGGCCCGTTGTCGGTGTCCCGGGACGGGCACCCGGTCGACCTCGGCTCGGTCAAACAACGACTGCTGCTGGCCCTGATGTTGACCCGACCCGGTGAGGCCGTACCCGCCGACGAACTGGTGAACGTGCTCTGGGGCGACCAGCCGCCGGCCTCCGCCGCAGCCAACATCCGCACCTACGTGCGCGGGCTGCGGCAGGCGATCGACTGCGACGGCCGGATCGTCACCACCGCCGGTGGCTACCTGCTGCGGGTGGAGGCGGAGGAACGCGACCTGGACCGCTTCGACGCCGCCGTGGCGCGCGGGCGCACCGCCGTGACCTGCGGCGATCCGGTTCGTGCCGAGGCCGAGTTGGCGCAGGCGCTGGCGCTGTGGCGAGGCCCCGTCCTGGCCGGGCTGCCGTTGCCCCGGGCGCTGTCGCGCTGGGTGGGGCAGGTGACCGAGCGGCGTCTGCTGGCCGAGGAGGACCACGCCGGCACCCAGCTCGCGCTCGGTGCGGCGGCGCAGGTGATCCCCCGACTGCGGGCCCTGCTCGAACGGCATCCGCTACGGCAGCGTGCCTGGGCGCACCTGATGACCGGCCTGTACCACAGCGGGGACGTGGCCGGAGCGACGGCGGCCTTCCGGCAGGCCCGGCAGGTGCTGGCCGAGGAGACCGGAATGGACCCGGGGCCCGAGCTGACCCGCCTGCACGACGACATCCTGCACCACCGCTGCCCGCCGCCCGGCCCGCCACCGCGTGCCGAACC
>NZ_SISL01000708.1:0-2022 GCF_004307965.1 Verrucosispora sp. SN26_14.1
CACCGCGACGACCCGCCGGCTGACCGCACCGGCGGCCACCGGCTTGTCGGTACGCCCCACCGCGGCGTCCCGGTCGGCGTCGAGCGCGTCGTTCGTCCACCCCACCGCGAACTGGCTCGCCGCCACGGTCAGCGCCACCACGGCGATCCCGCCGGGCGGATGCCCGACGCCGGCCGCGAGCAGACCGGCCACTGTGGTGACGGCCGCCGTCGGTTCCGGATGGCTCGCTCTGACCAGCCCTAACACCGTGGACGACATAACGGAAGTCTGGTCGTTACCGGCTAGTCGTGCCACGCTCGGTGAATGCGTGACGCCGGCCTGAGCCTGCCCCGCAACGACCCGCGTCAGTACGACGACCTGGCCGGCGAATGGTGGCGACCGGACGGCGCGTTCGCCATGCTGCACTGGCTGGCCGAGGCGCGGGCGGCGATGGTCCCACCGGCGACGCGGCCCGACGCGCTCCTGGTCGACCTCGGGTGCGGCGCCGGTCTGCTCGCCCCGCACCTGGTCGGCAAGGGCTACCGGCACGTGGGGGTGGACCTGACCCGCTCCGCGCTGAACCAGGCCGCCGCGCACGGCGTGACGGTGGTCAACGGCGACGCCACCCGGGTGCCCTTCGTCGACGGCTGCGCCGACGTGGTGGCCGCCGGTGAGCTGCTGGAACACGTACCCGACTGGCGGGCCGTGGTGGCGCAGGCGTGTCGCCTGCTGCGTCCCGGCGGGCTGCTGGTGCTGGACACGCTCAACGACACCGCGCTGTGTCGGCTGGTCGCGGTCCGCATCGCCGAACGGCTGCCGACCGTGCCGCGCGGCATCCACGACCCACGGTTGTTCGTGGACCATCGTGAGCTGGTGGCCGAGTGCGCCCGGCACGGTGTGGACCTGCGGGTCCGGGGTGTCCGTCCGGCGGTGCCGGGCCTGCTGCGCTGGCTGCTCCGGCAGGTACGCGGCGCGGCGACCCCACCCGGCCAGACGCCGCGGATCGTGCCGACCGGTTCGCCGGCCGTGCTCTACCAGGGACGCGGGGTGTACGGCGGGTAGCCGGTCCGGGCGGGGGTAAGGGAAGCCGAGAAGGGGGTTCCATGAGCGAGCGTCAGCGAGCGAGTCGTCGGCTCGGTGCGTGGGTGTCTCATGGCGGCACGCAGCGCAGCGGAGTGCCGGCATGAGCGAAGCGTGGGACGCCGCGCGGAGGCTGTCGCCCCGGCTGGCCGCCCGGGCGGCGGAGCACGACCGGGACGGTTCGTTCCCGGTCGATGACTTCGCCGATCTCGGTGCGGCCGGGCTGTTCGGGCTGATGGTCCCCGCCGAGCTGGGCGGCATCGGGGCGACGTTCGCCGGGTACGCGGCCGTCGCCACCGAACTGGCGCGGGGCAACGGCGCCACGGCGCTGGTGTTCAACATGCACGCCTCGGTCACCGGCGCCCTGGGCGCGGTCACCGAGGAACTGGCCGAGGCGTTGGGCGTACCGGAGGAGGCGCTCGCCGCCCGCGACCGGTTGCTGCGGGCGGCGGCCGAGGGCGCGTGGTACGCGGTCGCGATGAGCGAGCGCGGCGCCGGTGCCCGGTTGTCCCAGCTAACCACGGTCTACGAGCCGGTCGACGGCGGCTGGCGGATCAAGGGCAGCAAGACCTTCTGCTCGGGTGCCGGTCACGCCGACGGTTATCTGGTGGCGGCCCGGAGCGCGGCCGACCCGTCGGTGGTCTCGCAGTTCCTGGTCCCGGCCGGTGACGGTCTGACCGTCGAGCCGACCTGGGACGCGCTCGGCATGCGGGCGACCGCCTCGCACGACCTGCACCTGGACGTCACCGTGCCCGCCGACCGGCTGCTCGGCGGGGTGGAGGGCCTGGCCCTGGTGGTCGCCCAGCTGATGCCGCACTGGCTGGTGGCCAGCTACGCCGCCGTCTACGTCGGGGTGGCGCAGGCGTCGATCGACGCGGCGGCGGAACACCTGCACGCCCGGGGGCTGACGCATCTGCCGGCGGTCCGTGCCCGGTTGGGGCGGGCCGACGCGGCGGTGGCGGC
>NZ_SISL01000709.1:0-2022 GCF_004307965.1 Verrucosispora sp. SN26_14.1
GCAGAGGCGGCATGGCACCACGACGTGCGGGTGCTGCCGCTTCCGCCCGGCGCGTTCGCCCGCACCACCAGCGGCAAGCTGCGGCGGCGACGGATGCGCGAACGCTACCTGGCCGGTGACTTCGCCGAACGGGAACGCCGCTGGCACCTGGCGGCGACCAGCCGCCCACGCCCGTCGACGTCCGACCCCGCGCCACCGGCGACCTCGACGGACCCACACCCGGTATCCGCGCCGCCGTCCTCGGGGCCGCTGTCCCGGCGACGGGTCGAGCAGGTCGTCCGGGCGGTCTGGGCCCGGGTGCTGGACCGGCCCGCCGACACCATCGCGGCGGACGACCGCTTCCTGGCCATCGGCGGGTCGTCGCTCACGGCGATGGAGGTGCTGGCCGGGCTGGAGGACGCCCTCGGCACCACGTTCGATCCGGCGGACCTGCGGGACTGTCCCACCGTCGCCGCGCTCACCGACCGCATCCTGGCCGGGCCGTCGGCGACCCGGACGGCACCGCTCGGGAGTCCCGTCCCACCGGCACCGGACGACCGCTCCGGCGCGACGCCGCTCGCGGTCATCGGGATGGCCTGCCGGTTCCCCGGCGCGGACGACCCGGACGAGTTCTGGCGCGGGCTCGTCGACGGCGTCGACGCGGTGCGGCCGGTGCCGGAGCACCGGTGGACGCCGCAGGACGGCCGACCTCGCTGGGGGTCCTTCCTGGACGACCCGATGCAGCTCGACGCGGACTTCTTCGGGCTCTCCGACGAGGAGGCCCGGCTCACCGACCCGCACGCCCGACTGTTCCTGGAGATCGGGTACGAGGCGCTGGAACGGGCCGGGTACGCCGGCCCGCGCCGGCAGGGTCGACGTGTCGGCGTCTTCGCCGCCGTCGGCGAGAGCGCCTACCCCGAGCTGCTGGCCGCCACCGGTGCGGTGACCGGACCATCGGCGCTGGTCGGCAACCTGCGCAATCTCGTCGCGGCCCGGCTGTCGCAGACGCTGGACCTCGTCGGCCCGGCGATCGCGGTGGACACCGCCTGCTCGTCGGCGCTGGTCGCGCTGCACCTGGCCGCGCGCAGCCTGGCCACCGGCGAGTGCGACATCGCGGTGGTCGGCGGCGTGAACCTCAACCTCACCGAGACCGCCTACCGGCTGCTGGACGCCGCCGAGGCGTTGTCGCCGACCGGGCGGTGTCGCGCCTTCGACGCCGACGCCGACGGTTTCGTGCCCGGCGAGGGCGGTGCGGCGCTCGTCCTGTGCCGCCCCGACGACGCGTACGCCGCCGGGGACCGGGTGCTCGCGCTGGTCGCCGGCACCGCCGTCGGCAACGACGGCCGGTCGTTGAGCCTGCTCGCCCCGAATCCGCAGCGGCAGTGGGAGGTCATCGCCCGCGCGTACGCGGACGCCGGGCTCGACCCGGCCGTCGTCTCGTACGTCGAGGCGCACGGCACCGGCACCGGCCTCGGTGACCCGGTGGAGACGCGGTCACTGGCCGCCGCGTTCCCGCCCCGCCCCGACGGCACGCCCCGCTGGCTCGGGTCGGTCAAGACCAACCTGGGGCACCTGCTCAACACCGCCGGCATGCCGTCGCTGCTGAAGGTGGTGCTGGCCCTGCGGCACCGGCAGTTGCCGCCGTCGCTGCACCACGTCCGGCCGTCCACGCGGTACGACCTCGACGCCGCCGGTTTCACGGTGCTCACCGAGGCACGCCCGTGGACCGCACCCGGACCGCTGGTCGCCGGCGTGAACGCGTTCGGTTTCGGCGGCACCAACGCGCACGCCGTCCTGCGCGAGGCGCCGCCCCGGAAGCCCGTACCGCCGCCGGACGGCACCGGCGCGCACCTCGTGACGCTCACCGCGCGATCGGCGGCCGCGTTGCGGCGCAGTGCCCTCGACCTCGCCGGGCACCTGCGCGCCCGGGGTGACCTCGACGTGGCCGACGTGGTCGCCAGCGCCGGCACCGCCCGTGACGACGCGCCGTACCGGTTGGCGCTCGTCGCCGACGACTCCGGGCTGGCGGACCGGTTGGCGGCT
>NZ_SISL01000071.1:0-19365 GCF_004307965.1 Verrucosispora sp. SN26_14.1
GTCCACCACCGGGCCGGCCTCGGCGAGCGTGCGCTGCTCGCGGACGGTCGGCGGATCGTTCCGGGCGGAGCGCCAGGTGAGACCGGCGAGCAGCACCGCCCAGGCCACGGTCGCCACGATCAGCCAGCGCGGCCACCGGGGGCCGGGGGCCGGCGGCCGGGGACCTGCGGGCGGGAAATACCCCGTCTGGACAGCACCGCTCACCGGGTCATGGTGTCACGCGTGGTGTACCGCCTCGCCGGGGCGCCCGTCGGCGCCCTCCGGCGGCGTGCTCAGCCGGTAGCCCACCCCACGGACCGTCTGCACCTGCGGGCCGCCGGGCAACGCCCGCAGCTTGCGCCGCAACCGCTTCACCGCCGAGTGCAGGATCGCCGTGTCACCGAGGTACGCGCCGCCCCAGACGGAGGCGAAGAGCCGCTCGTAGCTCCAGAGCGCGAGCGGCGGGCTCATCAGCCGGGCCAGCAGCTCCCGCTCGGTACGCGTCAGACCCAACGGCACGCCCCGCCAGGTGACCAGGTGCCCGGCCCGGTCCACCACGAGGTCGCCCCAGTTCGTCGGTCGGCCGTTCGACTCGTCGGGCAGCGCGGCGGGCTCGGCCAGCGGAGCCGGGAACATCGCGCGCAACTGCGCGAGGTCACTACAGATCACCACCGGTCCCACGCCGTCCAACCGCTGCATGACCCGTTGTCGCACCGAGGCGTCGGAGCTGACGCAGACCAGGATCGGTATCTCCTCAACGGACACGTTGCCTCCCCCGAGAGCACCGTGCTGACCTGCGACTTTCCATTAATCGCCAACGATAGTCACCGATGGAGCCCCCGCCTGAAGACTAACGGTCAGCAACCCGCCCCGTCACTGACCGAGTACTGACCGACGCCGTCCATTGATCACCGACTGCCGGGGCAAGAGCATGACTCTCAGCGGGCGGGCGCTCACCATCAGCCACCCACATCGCCCCGTCCGCTCCGCGACGTCGTAAGCCGACGCGCGGGTTGTCCGGGCCCCGAACGGATCGGGACCGACGACGTGGGGGAGGAACCTTGTTCACACGACCATCCGCACGGTCATCACGGTGGCGGGCGGTGACGTTGCTGGCCGCCGCCGTACTCGCCGTCACCGCCCAGCCCGCCGTCGCCGCACCGGCCCCACAGCCGACGGCACACCGGGCCGCCGTCGACCAGGGCCTGATCGACCGGTTCGACACCGCGTCGACCGCGACATTCCTGGTGTACCTGCGCGAGACCGCCACACTGGCCGACGCCGCCCGGCTGCGTGACGCCGACCGCCGGGCGGACGAGGTGCACCGGCTGCTGACCGGCACCGCCAGCCGTACCCAACACGACCTGCGGGCGATGCTCGACGAGCGCAAGGTGCCGCACACCGCGTACTGGATCGCCAACGCGATCCGGGTCGAGGGCGACAAGGCGCTGCTGGACGAGATCGCCCGGCGGCCCGAGGTGGCCCGGATCTCCCCCAGCCGCAGCTACCCGCTGGTCCGGCCGACCCCCACCGACACCACCCGGGCCCGCACCACGGCCGTCGAGTGGGGCCTGACCAACATCGGCGCGCCCCGGGTCTGGGACGAGTTCGGCGACCGTGGCGAGGGCGTCGTGGTCGCCAACATCGACAGCGGCGTGCGCTACGACCACCCCGCGCTGGTCGGCTCCTACCGGGGCAACCTCGGCGACGGCTTCGACCACGCGTACAACTGGTTCGACCCGACCGGCGTCTGCGCGGGCACCGCGCCCTGCGACAACAACGACCACGGCACGCACACCATGGGCACCATGGTCGGCGACGACGGCGCCGGCAACCAGATCGGCGTGGCCCCGGGAGCCCGGTGGATCGCCGCCAAGGGCTGCGGCACGAACAGCTGCGCGGACGCCTCGTTGCTCGCCGCCGGGCAGTGGGTGCTCGCGCCGACCGACGCCGCCGGGCAGAACCCCCGACCGGACCTGCGCCCCGACATCGTCAACAACTCCTGGGGCGGCGACGGGGGCGACCCGTGGTACCAGCAGACCGTCGCGGCCTGGCGGGCCGCCGGCATGTTCCCGGTCTTCTCCTCCGGTAACGACGGACCGGCCTGCGGCAGCGCCGGCTCTCCCGGCGACAACGCCGACTCGTACGCGGTCGGCGCGTACGACGTGAACAACGCCATCGCCGACTTCTCCGGCCGGGGCTTCGGCACCGACCTGATCAAGCCGAACATCGCCGCACCCGGCAGCAACGTGCGGTCCAGCGTCCGCAACGGCGGGTACGCCTCGTTCAGCGGCACCTCGATGGCCGCCCCGCACGTGGCCGGGACGATCGCGCTGGTCTGGGCGGCGGCACCGAGCCTGCGCGGCGACGTGGCCGGCACCGAGGAACTGCTCGACCGCACCGCCCGGGACGTCGACGCCACCACCTGCGGCGGCACCCCGGCCGACAACAACGTCTTCGGCGAGGGACGTCTGGACGCGTACGCGGCGGTGCGGGACGCCCCGCGCGGCCCGGTGGGCCGGGTCAGCGGCATGGTCACCGACGCGGCCGACGACGACCCGGTGGCCGGAGCCACGGTGACCGACGGCACCCGCAGCGCCACCACCGGCACCGACGGCCGGTACGCGTTGAACGTGCCGGCCGGCGAGACCCGCCTGACCGTCAGCGCCTACGGCTACGCCGGTCAGTCGGCGACCGTCACGGTGGCCGAGGGCGGGGCCGTCACCCGGAACTTCGCGCTGGCGGCCACCCCGACGGTCACGGTCAGCGGCAAGGTCACCGACGGTTCCGGACACGGCTGGCCGCTGTACGCGAAGGTCGAGGTGGCCGGACGGCCCGGCGGGCCGGTCTTCACCGACCCGGTCACCGGTCGCTACTCGTTCACCGCACCGGGCGACACCACGTACCGGCTCACCGTCACGGCCCGCTACCCGGGCTACCGCACGGTGACCCGGGAGGTGCCGGTCGGCGGCGCGGCCACCACGGTCGACGTGGCCGTTCCGGTCGATGCCGGGTGCACCGCCGCCGGTTACACCGGACGGTTCGGGACCCCGCTGCTGACCCAGAGCTTCGACGGCACCGGCACCCCGGCCGGCTGGCGGGTCGACAACCGCACCGCCTCCGGTGGCTGGACCTTCACCGACGCCCGGTCGCGCGGCAACCTGACCGGTGGTGCCGGCGGGTTCGCCATCGTCGACAGTGACGCCCTCGGCAGTGGCAACAGCCAGGACACCGACCTGGTCACCCCGCCGCTGGACTTCTCCGGCACCGCCGCACCGGTGCTGCGTTTCCGCAGCGACTGGCGGGCCGTCGGGATCTCCGACACCGCGGACGTCGACGTCTCCGTCGACTCCGGCGCCACCTGGACCACCGTCTGGCACCAGACCACCAGCCGGCGTGGCCCCCGCGTCGAGGAGGTGGCACTGACCCCGGCCGCGAACGCCGCCTCGGCCCTGGTCCGCTTCCGGTTCAAGGGCACCTTCGCCTGGTGGTGGCAGGTGGACGACGTGGAGGTGGTCAACCGCGAGTGCACGCCGGTGCCCGGTGGTCTGGTGGTGGGCACCACCACCGACCGCAACACCGGGGCACCCGTGGACGGGGTGACCGTGGTCAGCGACGACCGGCCGCAGGACCGGGCCGTGTCGGCGGCGACCCCGGAGGACACCGCCGAGCCGGACGGCTTCTACTGGCTCTTCTCCGGTCTGACCGGCGCCCACCCGTTCACCGCCAGTCGTCCGCCGTACCAACCGGCCACCAAGCAGGTCACGGTCGAGGCCGACCGGGTCAAGCGGGCCGACTTCGCCCTCGGCGCCGGGCGGCTCACGGTCAGCCCCGCGTCCGTCGTGGCGCACCAGCCCTACAACAGCACCCGGACCACCAAGCTGACCGTCCGCAACACCGGCAGCGCGCCGGCCGCCGTCGAGCTGCTGGAACGCACCGGCGCGTTCGAGCTGCTCCGCCAGTCCGGCGCACCGCTGCGGGAACAGAAGATGAAGGGCATCAGCAAGGCCCACACCGGAGTCGCGTACGGCGGGGCGGCACCCGAGGTGCGTACCACGGCCGACGACGCGTGGAGCCCGATCGCCAAGCTGCCGGCCGCGATCTACGACAACGCCGCCGCGTGGCTGGGCGGGAAGATCTACTCCGTCGGTGGTGGCGGTGACACCGGCACCGAGCGGCGGGCCTGGGCGTACGACCCGGGTGCCGACGCCTGGACCGCCCTGCCGGACCTGCCGGTGGCGCGCTCCAAGCCGGTCGCGGCAGCGGTCAACGGCAAGCTGTACGTGTTCGGGGGCTGGGGCGCGGACGACCGTCCGGTGGCCACCGTCGACGTCTTCGACCCGGTCGCCGGCACCTGGAGCACCGTGCCGGGGGCGACGAACCCGGCACCGACCGCAGCGGCCGGTGGGGCGGTGGTCGACGGGAAGGTCTACCTGGTGGGCGGCTGTGCCGACGCCACCTGCACGGACTCCGACCGACTGGTGGTCTTCGACCCGGCGGCCGGCACGTTCGGCACCCGGGCGGCCTACCCGCACCCGGTGTCCTGGCTGGCCTGCGGTGGGCTCGGCGAGACGGTGCACTGCGCCGGTGGCACCGGCAGCACCGAGTACACCGACGCCTACCGGTACGACCCGACGGCCGACGCGTGGAGCCCGCTGCCGAGCATGCCGACCGAGCTGTGGGGCTCCCAGTACGCGGCAGCCGGCGGGATGCTCGTGCTGGCCGGTGGCGTGACGGCCGGTTCGACGGCGGTCAGCAACCGCACCATCGCCTACGACCCCGCCACCGGGGCCTGGCGTGACCTGCCCAACGCCCAGTTCGGCCGGTACCGGGGCGCCGCCGCCTGCGGCGCGTACAAGATCGGTGGTTCGCCCAGTTCCTTCGTGGGCTCGGCGGACAGCGAGCTGCTCGGTGGTCTGGAGCAGTGCGCCGCCGCAGCGGACGTGCCCTGGCTGTCCAGCTCGCCGGCGACCTTCACGCTGGCACCGGGCGCGTCCCGGACGGTGACGGTGACGCTCACCGCGACGGCGGCGGCCGGACTGCAACAGCCGGGACGGTACGACGCCGAACTGGTGGTCGCCTCGGACACCCCGTACCCGGTGACGCCGGTGTCGGTGGAGATGAACGTCTCGCCGCCGTCGAGCTGGGGCAAGGTCCAGGGCACCGTCACCGGCACCACCTGCGGTGGGGTGACGGTGACGGTGGCGGCGACCGTCCGGGTGAACCTGATCTCGGCCGGCACCGGCACGACGTTGACCTCCGGCGCCGACGGCACGTACGCCTGGTGGCTGCCGAAGGGCCGGTACGAGGTGATCGTGGCCAAGGACGGCTGGGTGCCGCAGGTCAAGCGGCACCAGATCGAGGCGGGCATCGTCGGCTCCCTCGACTTCGCCCTTGATCCGGCATCCACCTGCACCAGAGCGACCGGTATCTGACGCACTACCCCTGGTGGCCGCCGGTTCGTCACGAACCGGCGGCCATCGCCGCCCTGTCCGCCCGGAATACAGGTCAGGGCTTGCGAAGCCAGGTGCTCGGATCGGTCACGACAACACCCTTGCCCTGCCGCCTGTCGATCACTTCGAGCGCCTCAAGGCGAGCAGAAGCGCGGGGAACCCGGGCGGTTGAGAACCGGGCGAAGGCAGCCGAGTCAATGCCAGCCGGACGCATGAACGCCGGACCAATGGCGGCAGGGCGCATGAACGCCGGACGAATGGCGGCAGGAGGCATGACCGCCGGACGAATGACCGGCGGGCGCATCGCGGTCGGGCGGACGAAACCGGACTGCGGCATGACGCCTGATCCGTTCTCGCCGTCAGCTCGAAAGGACCCGACCCGACAGGGTGCGCACCCGCCACCCACCGCCGCCGTCCACCCACCGCCGCCGTCCAGCCACCGGGCGGCGTCCAGCCCTGTCGCGCGTCCGTCCACCCGACTGTTTCTCCTGGTCATCGGCGTTTCCGACCGACCGGAGGGCCATCCGGCCGTCGGCCGAACGGACGAAAGCGATCACCGCTCTTGGCGACCGACGGTCCGTCACTTAGCGTTAGCAGCACGCCTCAACGCGAGCGGCGTTCACATCCCCTCCCGCCTGCGGATTGGCTGTCATGCTGGAAGTCCTCCTGGCCTCGACCATCACTGTGAGTGCCGTCGCGCTGCTGCTGATCGTCGGGTCTTTCGGCTACGGCTTCGTCCGCCCCGAGGTGGCCTACCGGCCGCGTCACGCGCTCCGGTCGCCGCGCTACGGCCCGGTACGCCCGGACCAGGTGGCCGTCCTGATCGCCTGCCGTAACGGCGCCGCGACCATCGCCGAGACGGTACGCGCGGCACGCGCCACCGGCAGCGACGTGTACCTCGTCTCCGACGCCTCGACCGACGACACCGCTCACCTCGCCGAGTCCGTCGGCGCCCGGGTGCTGGCCCTGGCCCGCAACGTCGGCAAGCCGGCCGCCCTGCACGCCGGATACGTCGAGTTCGGTCTCGGTACGCACTACCGCGCGGTCGCCATCCTCGACGACGACGTGGTGGTCGCGCCGGACTTCGTCACCGCCGCCCTGGCCGAGCTGACCGAGGAGGTCGGCATCGCGGTGGGCCACAACGTCACGTGGTGGCCGCCGGAACGGCGGTGGAACCCGTGGCTGGCCAAGCGCGCCTACAGCTACTGGATGTATCAGGCGGTGATCCGCCGGATCCAGAGCCACTTCAACGTCATGAACTGCATCTCCGGCTCGAACTCGGTGTACCGCACCGAACTGCTGGACGCCGTGCTGCCGCAGCAGCCGCCCTACATCGTCGACGACACGTACTGGGTGCTGGAGACGCACCGGCGCCACCTCGGCCGGGTCGTGTACGCGCCGCGCGCACTGGCACACCTCCAGGACCCGACCACGCTGCCCGACTGGTACCGGCAGAACCTGCGCTGGATGTGGGGCACCTTCCAGGGCGTCATCGGGCACCGGGTGGGTCGGCACACGAGCCGCTTCGACTTCGCGTACCTGCTGCTGATGCTGCACTGGGTGCTCTATGTGGCCGGCGCCCCGATGACCCTCTGGCTGCTCGCCACCGCCGGTCCGGGGCTGTTGGCCGGGCTGGGGCTCATGCTGGCCGGGCAGAGCCTCTGGGTCGGGCTGGCCGCCTGGCGGCTCCGGCGCCCCCGCCTACCGCTGTTCCTCCCCGTGATCGTCTTCGCCGACCTGCTGTACCGGGTGATCCTGGTGCACGCCCTGGTGAAGGCGATCCGACAGCCGACGGTCGACCGGTGCGTCTGGGATTCCCCGGCGCGCATGGCGGTCGGCGTGAAGGGCTGAGGGAGGTGACAACATGTCCGCGAACCAGGATCTCCCGCTGACCGGCGCCTCCACCGCCACCGTCGGCCTGCTCGGCAGCATCCTGCTGGGGCTCGGCGCCCTGCTGGTGACCGCCGCCAAGTGGGGCGCCAAGGCCCGCCGCAAGGTCGGCTGACGTACCGCGTCGCGGAAGGGCGCAGACGGCTCGTGGCCCGGGTCCCCCGGTGGATATGGGGGACGCGGGCCACGAGGCCGATCAGAGCGTGGGTCAGTCGGTGACCGTGACGGTCACCTCGTTGACGCCCCGTCCGGCGGTGACGGCGGTGTCGCCGTTGCCGTGCCGGGACAGCGCCCGCAGGGTCCAGTTGCCGGGAGCGGCGAAGAACCGGAACTGACCGGCCGGAGAGGTCACCACCTCGGCGGTGAACTCGCCGGTCGAGTCGAGCAGCCGGACGTAGGCACCCGGCACCGGCTCACCCTCGGTGGAGCGGACGAGGCCGGTGATGACCGTCTCCTTCTCCAGGTCGATGCTGGCCGGCAACGGCGCGGCCTGATCCGGTGCGGCGCAACCGGCGGCGGTCGGTGCGGTCATCTCAGGCCTCCCCGGGCTCGTCGCCGAGCGCCACCGGCACGCCGACCAGCGAGCCGTACTCGGTCCAGGATCCGTCGTAGTTCTTCACGTTGCGGTGGCCGAGCAGCTCCTGGAGCACGAACCAGGTGTGCGAGGAGCGCTCGCCGATCCGGCAGTACGCGATGGTCTCCTTGCCGTCGTCCAGCCCGGCCTCGCCGTAGATCTTGCGCAGCTCGTCGTCGGACTTGAAGGTGCCGTCCTCGTTGGCCGCCTTCGACCACGGCACGCTGATCGCGGTGGGGATGTGGCCACCCCGCTGGGCCTGCTCCTGCGGCAGGTGGGCGGGGGCGAGCAGGCGACCGGCGAACTCGTCGGGGCTGCGCACGTCGACCAGGTTCTTGGTGCCGATCGCGGCGACGACCTCGTCGCGGAAGGCCCGGATGCTGTTGTCCGGCTCCTGCGCGACGTACTGGGTCGCCGAGCGGGTCACCTCGTCCCGGACCAGCGGACGGCCGTCCAGCTCCCACTTCTTGCGACCGCCGTCGAGCAGCTTGACGTCGCCGTGGCCGTAGAGCTTGAAGTACCAGTACGCGTACGCGGCGAACCAGTTGTTGTTGCCGCCGTACAGGACGACGATGTCGTCGTTGCCGACGCCACGCTCGGAGAGCAGCGCCTCGAACTGGGTCTTGTTGACGAAGTCCCGGCGGACCGGGTCCTGCAGGTCGGTCTTCCAGTCGAGCTTGATCGCACCGGCGATGTGACCGGTGTGGTAGGCCGAGGTGTCCTCGTCGACCTCGACGAAGACGACGCCCGGGGCGTCGAGGTTCTTCTCGGCCCACTCGGCCGAGACGAGTGCGGTGTCGCGACTCATCAGATCACTCCCTGGTGAGGATGGATGGTGAGCCAGCGCGCGGAATTCGCTGTGATGAAGGAGTCGCACCACGCGCGGGACCCATAGCTAGGAACGGATCACGGGATTCGTGCGACGGCGCCGCTGCCGGGCGTCCGGTGGGGTGCACCGGGATCAGGTACGCGTACCCCAAGTGCCGAAGGCCGCTAGGCGGCCCGAAACAGCCCCGCCGTCAGATGACGGGGCGACACAGGCAGGTGGCCACGCGGCACAGGTCGACCGCGCGCCGTTTGGTGAGGAGCGTCCCCATGACCAGGGAGCCTATCAGCGATCTCACGAATCTCCACCGGCCCGACCAGCATCCGGGACGTGGGCGCCGGGATCAGCCGACCGAGTTGATCGGCACGTCCCGTGCGTCCGCCGTCACCGTCAGCCCCTCCGGCCTCGGCACGACCTCCCGGACGGTGAGCTGGAACGGCAGCTCCGGCAGGGGTACGTCGACCGAGATGCTGCGGGCGAAATTGTTCAGCAGGGTGCGGGCGATCGGCAGGCTGGGCAGGCCCTCGGCGTCCAGGTCGTCGAAGCGGAGCGCGATCTGCCCCTGCTCACCGACGACGATCTCGGCGGTGCCGGTGACCGTGAGGCGCTGGCCGAGCACGTCCAACGGGGCGGTCACCGAGAGCTTGCCGTCCTGCTCGCCGAGGGTCAGCCCCTCCCGGTCGAGCAACGCGGCGAGACTCTGGTAGTCGATGGTGCCGGTCCCGTTGACCGTCTCGGCCACCACGTCGCCCTGGCCGGTACGCAGCGTGTCCAGGCTGGCGCGGACGTTGCGGGCGTCCACGTCCAGGCTGGGCAGCGCGACCGCGTCGCCCTGCACCGAGCCCTGCACGTCCCGCAGCCGGATGGTGACCCGCTCGTAGCGGCCGTCGAGCACCTGGGTGAGGAAGGGGAACCCGCCCAGCTCGACCTCGGGCGGGGAGGACTGCGCACCCTGCTGGGCCACCTGCTGGCGGACCTCGTCGGCGATGGTGCGTTCGGCCACGTTGGCCGCGACCCGGTCGGCGATCGCGAGCAGACCGACGAGTACGACCAGCAGGACGACGAAGCCGATCAGTACCTTGCGCCCCCGTCGCCGCGGGCGCCGTCCATAGGTCTGCTCGTGCTCCACACCTTCTCCTTGTCCTGTCGCACGTCGATCCCGGCCGAATCGCCGGTACGCCCGGCGGCGCACCGGTGTTACCCGATGTCCGGATTCCTCAACCGCCCGCCGCAGCGGCCGGCTACAACACCAGTCGGCACATCAGGTACGCGGCCGGGGCGGCCATCGCGAAGCCGGCGAGCGGCCCCTGCACGTGCCGCGCCGCCCACGCGTCGGGCAGCTCGCCCGCCATCAGTCGACCGGCCTCGGCGTATCCGGAGGCCAGGTCGGCCAGCACGGCGACGACTGCGGTGACCAGGGCGATGATCGCGGCCCGGGTCGGGGTGAACGGGGTGACCAGATAGCCGCCGAGCAACGCGCTCCCGAGCGTACCCACCATCGCGCCACCGACCACCCCGGCGGCCCCTCGCGGCACCTGGGGGGCGAGCCGGGGCCAGGCCGCGACGGCGTCGGTCAGCCGGGCCACGGTGAGCGCGACCGCGCTCGCCGCGAGGCAGACCACGATCGCCTGGGTGCCGGCGGGAACCCGGGTGAGCACGATGAGCGTGGCGAAGGCGACCGGGCCGAGCACGATGGTCGCGGTGGTCCGCACCGAGTCGGTCACCCGTAGCCGGTCCACCCGCCGGACCAACTGGCCGAGCACCGCCACGAGCACCCCACCGGCCGCGACGTAGAACAGCGGCAGGATGCGGGGTTCGGCCGTCCGGATGGCCACGGTGTCGGCCACGGCGGCGGCCAGTACGCCGGCACCGATCACCACCGCGGCGGCGGGCGGCCGGTTCACCACCGTCCAGACCAGCACGAACAGCACCTGCACGAGGAACACCACGATGGCGAAGGGCACCCGGTCGCCGGGTCCGGAGGTCTGCGCGCCGATGATCAGACCGATGCCGAGCAGCGCGGCGAACCCGCCGACGGCGAGGGAGAGCTTGGTGGGGACCTCGACCGGTGGCTCGTCGTACTCGTCCTCCTCCTCGTCGAGCGCGTCGTCGGCACGCCGGGGCGAGCCGCCGCGCCTGAGGCGTCGCGGGCCCCGGGAGCGGCCCCGCTCCTCGGTATCCACGGCCGGACCGGTACGCGGTGCCGAGCCGTCCCCGGGGGGCACGTCGTCCACCCACTGTTCGCGGTCGGCCTCGGGCGAGTTGGAGGGAAACACGCACCGATCGTGCCAGACCAGATGCACAACTCGGGTGCCACGGTTTCCACGACGTTAAAACCTTGGCCGCGATCATGGGCAGAAGGGGCAAACCGGAAACCATTACGCGGTCCAAGCAGGGCCATCGGCTACTCTCAAGCCGAAACCCGCCCGTCAGCGACGCCGGGACCCACGGAAGTTCCCAGCGCCCACTCGTCCTGAGTGCCGCTGGTCGCGTGCGGCCACACCGGCCGCCGGGACGGAGGTGATCGTGGAGATCCTGCTGCTGGTGACCGCACGGGCAGGCGAACCATCCGCTGTGCTGCCCGCACTCGACCTGCTGCCGCACTCGGTGCGCACCGCACCACGCGACGTCCGCACCCTGGTCGCCGGTCCGAGCCCGGACGCCGTGCTCGTCGACGCCCGCTCCGAACTCAGCGAGGCCCGGGCGACCTGCCGCATGCTGCACGCCACCGGGCTGGGCGTACCGCTGGTCGCGGTCGTCACCGAGGCCGGCCTGATCGCGCTCAACGCCGACTGGGGCGTGGACGACGTCATCCTCGCCTCCGCCGGTCCGGCCGAGGTGGAGGCCCGGCTGCGGCTCGCGGTCGGCCGGTTGAGCAACGCCACGGCCGGTGCCGGCGGCTCGATCCGGGCCGGCGAGCTGATGATCGACCCCGACACGTACGCCGCCAAGCTCAAGGGCCGCCCGCTCGACCTCACCTACAAGGAGTTCGAGCTGCTGAAGTTCCTGGCCCAGCACCCGGGCCGGGTGTTCACCCGCGACCAGTTGCTGCGCGAGGTCTGGGGCTACGACTACTTCGGCGGCACCCGGACGGTGGACGTGCACGTGCGTCGGCTGCGGGCCAAGCTCGGCTCCGAGTACGAGTCGATGATCGGCACCGTGCGCCAGGTGGGCTACAAGTTCGTCGTACCGTCGAACCGGGCGCTGGCCGAGGCCACCGAGCACGCGTCCCTGGCGTTGCACCCTCTCACCGTCGAGGGCTAATTCCCCCATATGCCCCTTTTGGGCAACTCGTCAGCCTTATGGTGACTGCCGAGTTGACCAGCAAAAGGGGCTGCGGTGGGCACGTATTACGGGAGCTCGGCACGACGGCCGGTGAGTACGACACAGGCGGTCGGCATCATCGTGCTCGTGGTGTCCGCGGTGCTCGGCTCGACGTACCTGCTCGGGCGCAACCTGCTGCCCCAGGAGCCGCGCGACAACTCCGCGGTCACCGCGACCGGTGCCGAGCATCCCGAGTACGCCGACCAGGTCCCGCCCTCGGCGGACGCCCCCGCACCCACCGGCACGCCCGGCGCCGTCCCGCCCAGCGGCGTCCCGCACGACCCGGACCAGGGCGAGGCCCAGGACCCCAACTTCGGTCCGATGGGCACCCGGGTCACCACCGGCACCGGCACCGTCGCCCTCACCTTCGACGACGGGCCGAACCCGGACTACACCCCGCAGGTGCTCGCCCTGCTGCGGGAGCACCGGGTCACCGCGACCTTCTGCCTGGTGGGCCAGAACGCCCAGGCGTACCCGTGGCTCGTCCAGCAGATCGTGGCCGACGGCCACACGCTGTGCAACCACAGCTGGGAACACGACGTGACGCTGGGCGCGCGGTCACCGGAACGGATCCGGAACGACCTGCTGCGCACCAGCGAGGCGATCCGCGCCGCCGTGCCGGACGCCCCGATCGCCTGGTACCGCCAGCCCGGCGGCGCCTGGACGTACTCGCTGATCGCCACCGCCCGGGAACTCGGCATGACGCCGCTGCACTGGACGCTGGACACCTCCGACTGGCAGCGGCCCGGCGCGAACCGGATCGCCGCGTCGGTGCTCGACGGGGTGCAACCCGGCTCGATCGTGCTGCTGCACGACGCCGGAGGCGACCGACAGGGCACAGTGGACGCCTTGTACCGCATCCTGCCCGAACTGCGTGGCCGACTCGACGTCCAGGCGCTACCGCGTCACGGATTCTGACCGGCGCCGGCCCGCCCACCGCCGCGATGTCGCCGGTGACCCGGATACGGTGACGGGATGAGCGGCACTCGATCGACCGGCGACCAGGTCCACCGCACCGAACGGCTCGGGCCCACGGAGATCGCCGAGGTGCTGGCGCTGGCCCGTACGGCGGGCGACACCGACGGCGCGGACCCGTTGGACGAACACGTCCTGCTCCGGCTGCGCGACGAGCGGGCACCCGCGATCCACCTGCTGACCCGCGCCGACGACGACACCCTCACCGGGTACGCCCACCTGGACACCGGCGACCCGGCCGACGGGATCGGCGCGGAACTCGTGGTGCACCCCGCGTACCGCCGACGCGGCATCGGTCGGGCGCTGGCCCGCGAGATGGTCGTCGCCGCCACCGGGCCACTGCGCGCCTGGGCCCACGGCGACCACCCGTCGGCCGCCGCGCTCGCGGTGGACCTCGGTTTCCGCCGTGCCCGGGTGCTCTGGCAACTGCGTCGACCGCTGACCGCACCACTGGACCCGCCGCGCCTGCCCGACGGGGTGGAACTGCGCGCGTTCCGACCGGGTCAGGACGACGACGCCTGGCTGGCCCTGAACGCCCGCGCCTTCGCCGACCATCCCGAGCAGGGCCGCTGGACCGCTGACGACCTGCGCGTACGCCTCGACGAGCCGTGGTTCGACCCGGCCGGTTTCCTGCTCGCCGTCGAATCGTCGACCGGGCGGCTGCTCGGCTTCCACTGGACGAAGGTGCACGCGCGGGAAGGGTCGGCGCGCATCGGCGAGGTCTACGTACTCGGGGTCGAGCCCACCGCGCACGGCGGCGGGCTCGGTCGGGCGCTGACCACGGCCGGGCTGGCGTACCTGCGGGAGCAGCGCGGGCTGGACCGGGTGATGCTCTACGTGGACGAGTCCAACACCGGCGCGGTGGCGCTCTACGAGCGGACCGGGTTCGCCCGCTGGTCCGCCCACGTCAACTACCACCTCGGCTGAGGTGGGTCAGCGCGTCGGCGGGGTATCCAGATAGAAGCGGGGATCGGCCTCGTCGGAGAGGTCCAGGACCGGCGTGATCGGGCTGCCCGCGTCCCGGGCCGCCGCCGCCCGCGCCACCGCCGCCAGGTCGGCACAGGCGGCCACCTCGGCGAGGGTGACCTGGGTCGGCGGCAGCATCGTCAACTCACCGGCCGCCGCGCGCTCGCAGGCGTCGCCGGGCCTGATCCACAGGGCGTGGTCGGCCTCGCCGGAGACCTCCCGGGTCCGCTGCCCCTCGGGCAGCAACGCGACGAAGAAGTACGTGTCGAAGCGGCGCGGCTCGAAGTCCGGGGTCACCCACCGGCTCCACGGCAGCAGCAGATCGGACCGGAGCGTCAGGTCCCGCGCGGCAAGCAACTCGGCGAAGCCGGTCCGGCGCTGCTCCAGGTCGACCCGGGCGGCCTCCCAGCCGTCGTCGCTGACGTCGCCGACCACCCGTTCCGCGTCCGGACCGGCGAGCAGCACCCCGGCCTCCTCGAACACCTCCCGGGCCGCCGCGCAGACCACCGCCTGCGCGGCCTGCGGCGGCACGCCGAGGCGTACGCCCCAGTCGGCCGGTTCGGGCCCCGCCCAGTCGAGGTGCGCGGTCGAGTCCGAGGGGTCGACCCCGCCGCCGGGGAAGGCGTACATGCCGCCGAAGGCCATCGCCGCGACCCGGCGGATCAGGTAGACCTCGAAACCCTCGTCGGCGGGACGAAGCAGCAGCACGGTGGCGGCCGTCCGGGGCACCGTGGGAACCCCGCCCGACGCCTGGAACCGGCGGGCGTGCTCCACCAGTGCGGGCGGCGCGGGATAACCACGGTCCAGGGTCATACGCCGAGCTTAGAGCGATGTCCCGGCCGGTGGATCAGCGGTGCCGCCCGGAGGTGATCTTCGGTAGCGTCACGCCATGACTCGTTGGGGCATCCTGGCCACCGGCCACATCGCCGCCCGCTTCGCCGAAGACCTCCGCCTGGTGCCGGGCGCGGAACTGGTCGCGGTCGGCTCACGGACCACCGCCAGCGCCGAGCGCTTCGCCGAGCAGCACGGCGCGACGCGGGCGTACGGCACCTGGGACGATCTGGTCGCCGACCCCGAGGTGGACGTGATCTACGTCGCCACCCCGCACGCCGCCCACCACGAGGCGGCCCGCACCTGCCTGGTGGCCGGCAAGCCGGCGCTGGTGGAGAAGCCGTTCACGCTCGACCTGGCCACCAGCACCGAGCTGGTGGAGATCGCGCGCGCGGGCAACGTCTTCCTGATGGAGGCCATGTGGATGCGGTGCAACCCGCTCATCCTGCGTGCCTGTGAGCTGATCGCCGAGGGGGCGATCGGCACCGTCACCGGCGTACGGGCCGATTTCGGCGTGGCCGGGCCGTTCCCGCCCGAGCACCGGATGCGGGCCCGGGCATTGGGTGGGGGTGCCCTGCTCGACCTGGGCGTCTACCCGGTGAGCCTGGCCCACCTGATCCTCGGTGTGCCGCAGCACCTTCGGTCGTGGGCGAAGCTGGGGCCGGAGGGCACGGACGAGAACACCGGCATCGTGCTCGGGTACGACTCCGGTGCCGTCGCCACGCTGAGCTGCGGCATGGTCGGGGCGACCGGGCTGACCGCCTCGATCGTCGGCACGACCGGGCGGATCGAGCTGCCCGATCCGTTCTTCCGGCCGGACGGCTTCACCCTGCACCGGGCGGACGAGCCGGCCGAGACGATCACCGCCGAGCTGGTCGGCAACGGCTACCAGTACGAGGCGATCGAGGTGCAGCGCTGCCTGACCGAGGGGCTGACCGAGAGCCCGTTGGTGCCGCACTCGGCGACCCTGGAGATCATGACCCTGCTGGACGACGTCCGCGCCCAGATCGGCGTCTCCTACCTCTGAGCGATGTTAGGAAGGGTCCCCTGCTATACGCGAGGCGTTAGCAGGGGACCCTTCCTTTCATCTCAGCTGAACAGGGGGCGGACGACGAAGTACATCAGCGCGCCGATCGAACCGGCGGCCGGGAACGTCAGGATCCAGGCGCCGACGATGTTGCCGGCCACGCCCCACCGCACGGCGGAGAGCCGCTTGGTCGCCCCGACGCCCATGATCGCCGAGGTGATCGTGTGCGTGGTGGAGATGGGCGCGCCGAGCACCAGCGCGTTGAAGTAGAGCACGCCGCTGGCCACGGTCTCGGCCGCGAAGCCCTCCGGCGGGCGCAGGTCGATGATCTTCCGACCGAGGGTCCGGATGATCCGCCATCCACCGGCGTACGTGCCGGCGGCCAGCACGGCGGCGGAGGTCCAGAACGCCCACTCCGGGATGTAGGTGGCGTCGTCCTGGTAACCACCGACGAAGAGGGCGAGCACCACGATGCCGATGGTCTTGGCGGCGTCCTGCATGCCGTGGCCGACCGACATGGCCGCCGCCGAGGCGGTCTGCGCCCAGCGGAAGCCCCGGTTGAGCTTGCCCGGGTGCCCCTTCCGGAAGATCCACTGCACGGCGATCATCGCGATGTAGCCGAGGATGAAACCGACCATCGGCGAGAGGATCATCGGAATGATCACGCTCTCGCCGATGCCCTTCCAGAGCACGGTGCCCGAGGCCGCGACGGTCGAGCCGACCAGACCACCGATCAGGGCGTGCGAGGAGGACGAGGGAAGTCCGAAGTACCAGGTGATGATGTTCCAGGTGATCGCGCCGATCACACCGGCGAAGACGATACCGAGGCTGGACACACCGGTGGGCAGGTCCACCAGCCCGCTGCCGACGGTCTTGGCGACCTCGGCGCCGAAGTGCGCGCCGATGAAGTTGCCGACCGCCGCCATGGCGAGCGCGACCCGGGGTGTGAGCGCCCGGGTGGAGATGCTGGTCGCGATCGCGTTGGCGGCATCGTGGAAGCCGTTGGTGTAGTCGAACACCAGGGCCACCCCGATCACCGCCAGCACCGCGATGAGCTCGGGACTCACAGGATCAGGACTCCTTGACCGCGATGGTCTCGACGGTGTTCGCCACGTGCTCGAAGGCGTCGCAGGCGGCCTCCAGCTCGTCGGCGACCTCCTTCATCTTCAGCACGGTCAAGGCGTCGTACTCGCCGGAGAAGAGTCGCACCAGCAGCATCCGGTACGCCTGGTCGCCGTCGTTCTCCAGCCGGTTGATCTCGATCCAGTAGTCCTCCAGGTCCTTCATCGACTTCAACCGGGGCATCGCCTCGGCGGTCAACTTGGCCTGCTGGTCGAGGACGTGCACCAGCTCGTGCATCTCCCGGGGCAGCGAGGGCAGCTTGGTCAGCCCGTAGAGGTAGAGCAGGTTGCCGACCGCCTCCAGGTGGTCCATCACGTCGTCCAGCAGCGACCCCAACCGGTAGATGTCCTCCCGGTCGAACGGAGTGACGAAGGTCGAGTTGATCTTCTTGAACAACTCATGTGTGATCTTGTCACTGTCGTGCTCGACCTCGGTGAGCCGCTCACTGACCGACTGCACCTCGACGTCGGGCAGGGCCAGCTCGTTCAGCAGCGCGGTACCCCGGACCAGGTTCTGCGCAGCCCTGGTGAAGAGCTCGTAGAAGGCGCCCTCGTTGGGGCGAAATGAAAACCTCACAGCACGGACCTCGTCGTGTCGGTGGTAGGGGTGCAGCCGCCGTCCGGCGCCCTGCTGAGGGAATGCTAGGGAACCCCCCGAGCGGACCTTCGGCGGCCCACCCCTGGCCAGGTGCCATTCACCGCTCGTTCAACTTCCGTTCACCTTCAGCAGACCCGTTGTCCTCAGCAATCGCTCCCGTTCCCCCGCGATGTCGAAGTCCGCGGGCGGATACCCCAGCGGGAGGGTGTCGAACGTCTCACGCAGCAGGTGCGCCACCGCCCAGTCCCGGTACCACTTCCGGTCCGCCGGCACCGCGTACCAGGGCGCGGCGTCGCTGCCGGCGCGGCCCAGCAGCTCCGCGTACGCGGACTGGTAGTCGTCCCAGCGGGCGCGGGCGTCGATGTCGGAGGGGTGGTACTTCCAGTGCTTCGTCGGATCGTCCAGCCGGGCCAGCAGCCGACGCGCCTGCTCGGTGTGGGAGATGTGCAGGAAGACCTTGACGATCGCCACCCCGTCGTCGGTCAACTCCCGCTCGAAGTCGTCGATCTCGGCGTACCGGGGGCGCCAGACGTTCTCCGGTGCGCGTTCCTGCACCCGGGGCACCAGGATGTCCTCGTAGTGCGAGCGGTTGAACACCCCCAGGTGTCCCGCCGGCGGCAGCGCCTGTCGGATTCGCCACAGGAAATGGTGTCGGAGTTCCTCGGCGGTCGGCGGCCCGAACGCCCGGATGTGCACGCCGAGCGGGTTCATCGCGCCGACCACCCGCTTGACCGTGCCGTCCTTGCCACCGCAGTCCATCGCCTGGAGGACCAGCAGCACCCGCCGCCCCGACCCCGGGTCGGCCTTCGCACCCGCGAACAGCATCTCCTGCTGGCGGGCCAGTCCGGCACCGACGTACCTGACCTGCCGACGGGCCCACCCCTTGCGATCCGGCCCGGTCACCTCCGAGCCGGGCAACCCGGGCGTCGCGCGCGGGTTTGTCGCCCCGAGGTCGACCGGCGCTCCGGGTGGCACCCGGAGCAGGTCGCGTACGGTGCCGCCGATCGGCGCCACCACGTCAGTTCCACCGTCGTCGCCCATCGCAGCATCATCGCGCGCCGACGGTGGTGGCGCGCGGCGACGCCGGAGCCGGTCGGGCTCAGACCACCAGAGCCAACCACTTGCGGTACGAGGAGGCGAACGGCTCGGTGCCGTCACCCAGGGCGCCGAGCAGCCACCGTGCCGCCGCCTCGGCCTCCGCCACCAGGTCGTCGGGGTAGCCGAAGCGGGCCCGGTGCTCGGCGAACTCGTCCTCGTCGCGCAGCTCGACCAGGCCGGTCTCCCGCCGCCGGACCACGTCCAGGTCCAGGTCGATCAGGTGCACCGTGTCCTCGCCGTCCCAGCGGGCCGGGCTGGTGATGTCGCAGTAGACCTCGCTGGTGCGCGGGGGCGGGTTGAACATGCCGGTCCACCAGGCGTGATGCGGCACGAGCAGCACGAACGGGATCTGCTCGACCGACGGGCGGCCGTGGTAGACGGAGCTGGTGCCGGCCGACACGCCGAGCCAGACCCCGAGGTCGTCCTCGGTCAGTCGGCGGGCCGGGTAGTCGCGGTGGGCGCTGCCGTCGTACTTGCGGTAGATCACGCGGACCACGTCGCTCGGCATGAGTCGCACCCTAACCGATTTCGCCCACCCGTCGCCGTCAGGAAGTTACCGGACGACGGGGAGATATGTGCCGCACCGTGACGCCGCAACACGGCCGATCGGTACGGCCCGCGTCAGCCCCGCCGGGTACCGTGCCACGGTGACTCCGCCCCGCGCCGCCACCGGCTCCGCCCGCGCCAAGGCCCGCCGTCGAGG
>NZ_SISL01000710.1:0-2017 GCF_004307965.1 Verrucosispora sp. SN26_14.1
GGTGGGGGAGGGGCAGGGTGGGGCGGTGGGGATGCCTGCGGGGTTCGGGGTGTACCGGGTGGAGCGGCTGCTGGGAGTGGGGTCGTTCGCGACCGTGTGGCTGGCGTACGACCCGGGACTGGACGCCCGCGTGGCGATCAAGGTGCTGGCCGAGAACTGGCACCACGACGTACGCGTCCGGGAACGCTTCCTGGACGAGGCCCGCCTGCTGCGGCGCATGGAGGACGACCGGCTGGTGCGGGTACGCGCCGTCGGCGAGCTGCCGGACGGGCGGCCGTACACCGTGCTGGACTGGGCCGACGGGGGCAGCCTGCGGGACCGGCTCGCCGACGGGCCGCTGCCGGTGCCGACCGCCCTGACCGTGCTCGGCGAGATCGCCGCCGGAGTGGCCGTCCTGCACCGGCACCGGGTGGTGCACCGCGACCTCACGCCCGGCAACATCCTGTTCCGCAGCACACCGGCCGGTGAACGGGTCCTCATCGCCGATCTCGGTCTGGCCAAGGCGCTCGCCGTCGCCTCGGGACTCACCGTGCGCGCCGGTACCCCCGGTTACATGGCGCCGGAGCAGGACGACCCGCTGGCGGTCGTGGACGTACGCGCCGACGTGTACGCGCTGGGCCGCCTCGGCCTGCGCCTGCTCGGCATTCCACCACCCGGCCGCCCAGACCCCAGGGACGCGACCCCTGCGTCCGACCACTCTGACCTTAGGGACGCGACCCCTGCGCGCGAGCTCCCTCGACCCGAGGACCCGACCACTCCATCGTTGGCCGGAGGTGCCGACCGGCCGCACGTCGACGGGACACGACTACGGCTGGGCGTCCCACCGGCGGTGGCACAGGTGTTGCGCCGGGCCGGGGCGACGCGACCGGACGACCGTCACCCTGACGCCGCCGACTTCCGGTCCGCGTTGCTGGCCGCCACCGCCATGAACGACCCCGTGTCGGATGTCGACAGGCGTACACCGTGCGCTGTCGACGCGGGTACGCCGACGGCTGTCGCCCGTGTCGGTGCGACCACGACCGGCGGGACGACGGCCGTCCCCGTCGCCCCGGCCGTCTCCGGGACCGCGCGACCCGACGGTGGGCACGCCGGGCCGGTGCGGGCGCGACGTCGGTGGTGGGGTGGCGTCGGGCTGGTCCTGGTGCTGGTGGCGACGGCGGGTGCGGTGGCGGCCGACGCGACGGCGGTGACGCGTACCGCGACGAGCGGAGCGCTGCGCGTGGACCTGCCGGACGGGTGGCGGTCGGCGGGCACCGGCTGGGCCGGCCGGTACGGCGGGGACGGGCGACTCGAACCGGCCCTGGTGATCTCGCCCGAGCCGGACCGCTGGGCCGTCGATCCGACGGTGCCGGGGGCGTTCCTGGGACTGTCCGCGTCCGCCGGACGGCGCACCGACCCGGCCGGGTTCGTCGCCGAGCAGCCGCACGCGGACTGCACCCCGGCGCCGGTGCGGCGGGTACGTCGGGGTGGGCTGGACTGGGTGGTCGCCCGGTTCGACTGTGCCCGGGACCGGCCGGTGCTGGTGGAGGCGGCGGCCCGCGCCCCGGTCGGTCTGCTCTACGCGCAGGTGGTGCCACCACCCGACACCGCCGACGCGTTCGTCGAGAGTCTGCTGGACGGAGTACGGGTCGGCTAGCGCACCACCACCGTGACCACGTGGACCGTGCCCTCGTGCGGGATGGTGACGTCCACGGTGCCGCTGCGGAGGAAGCGGACGTCGACCACCCCCGCCTCGTAGTGGCTGTCGGCCAGATCCGTCCGGTCCACGGTCACCTGCCCCGGCCCGATGCCCTGGATCCGCAGCACGCCACCGGTGGCGAGGCAGAGCGACGTCGGCATCGGGCCGACGTCGGCCAGCACCAGGTCGTACCGGACCGCGCCGAGGCGGGCGTCGGGCGTGGTGGGGGACGGTGGTCGGGGCGTACTCCTGCGGGTGGTCGGGACCGGCGCGGGCGGCGACGGGCTCCGTGTGGCCCGGACGGACGGCGGCCGGGGGTCGGTGGTGGTCGGCCCGGCC
>NZ_SISL01000711.1:0-2014 GCF_004307965.1 Verrucosispora sp. SN26_14.1
GACTTCGCCCGCCGCGCCGACGCGCTGTGGCAGGCGCGGCGGTGACCGCGCCCCGAGGCGTCCGACGCGCCGAACCGCTGCGCTGGGCGTTGCTCGCCGTCGCGGTCGTCGTCCTGGCGGTCTTCCTGCTCGCCCAACGGCAGAGCATCGATGTGAGCTACGGGCAGTCACCGGCGGTGTCGAAGCGGGTCGAGGAGGGCTCCGCCGGTGAGCTGAGCGACGCGACCGTGCCGTCCACCGAGGAGATGACCGCCCTGGTCGACGCGGACCCGGTGGTACGCCTGCCGGGTGCCGTCGCCCGCTGGGACGAGCAGCGGGTACGGGAGGCGATCGGCGGCGAGGACACCCGGATCCTGGTCGCCCCGACCGGCCTGGACGAGGAGGAACGCAAACGGGTCCGCGAGGTCGAGAACGCCACCGTCCGGGTGATCGGTACGCAGGTGAGCGGCGGCATGTTCCAGGCCACCCCGGACACCCTGCCCGGCTGGCGGGCCCAGTTCGCCACCGGCGACGTCACCGACCAACTGGTCGCGCTGATCACCGCGCTGCGCAAGGTGCCGCGACCGGCCGACCAGGACACGCTGCGGTGGCGTGACCCGAGCGGGACGGAACTCGACACCGTCACCGCCGACCTCCGCGCCGACGGGCTGCACGTGGCGGAGGGCGCCACGCTGCGCCAGGTGCCGAAGGACGCCGACACCGCCTTCCCCGACGGCGCCTGGTACGTCGCCCTGCCCGCCCAGCCGTACGGCGAGCCGCTTCCCGCGTACGGGCCGGCGCTGCACCGGCTCTACCCGGACCAGCCGCTGGTGGTGATGTACGGCAGTTGGGTCGAGTACCACGGTCCGGGCGCGGCGGACTTCGCGGAGCTCGCCGGGACCAGCTTCTACGCCCACTTCGGCGACCGGCTCAGCCGCTACGACTATCCGCAGCAGAACGTGCTCGGCGTCTACCTGGGCCGGGTCACCGACATCCGGTACGCGGGCCTGTTCGACCGCCCACTGCCCTACCGGCCGTTGGATCCGCTGCGGGTGGCGCTGCCCGCCCTGCCCTGGATCTTCGCGGCCTGTGTGGCGGGCTTCCTGGTGCTGTCGATCCGGTCGCTGCGCCGCTCGGGCACCCGCCCGGGTGATCCGCAACGCGGTGGCGTGCAGGCCCGGCTGGCCGGTCTCACCGCGCTCGCGGTCGAGGCGTCGCTGCTCACCGACGCGCGCAGCAACCCGGCGCTGACCCGGGGCATCGGCAAGCTCGAAGCGGCCCGGCAGGCGCTCGACGAGGGACTCCCGGACAAGCACGTCCGGCGGTTGCTCGACGACGCGACGGCGGAGCTGGACGACACCGCCCGCCTGACCGGCATCCCCGAGTTCCGCCCCGACCTCTATCTCCAGGGAAGGCTGTCGTGACCGCCACGCTGCGACGCGGCCTGGCCGCCCTGGTCGGCACCACCTTCGGCTGGGCAGTGCTGGCCTGCCTGGTGCTGGCCGGGTGGGCGCTGTGGTCGGGCGGGATCCTGGACGGCCCGATCGCCCGCGAGGTCCGCGCCTCGTCGCTGTACGTCGCCCCCGGGGTCGACCTGGACCGGCCCGCCGCCGAGCGGGTCGTCGGCAACCGCCGGCTGGTGGTGCTGTTGATGTCGCCCGGCGACGACCTGCGGGCCGCCTGCGACCAGACCCGGCAGGCCGCGAAGGGGACGCTGGTGCTGGCGATGAGCCGCGACGGCGACGAGTGGGACACCTACGGCTGCTCGCGCATCCGCCAGCGCGACAGCAAGGACTTCGGCCGGGCGATGGTCGCGGAGACGATCATCGGCCGGGGTGTCGACTCGTTCGTGGACCAGCCGGTGGAGGCGCTCAAGGTCATCGTGGTCAACTACGACCTGCTGGTACGGGCCGGCACGGTCCCGGACGGGGCACGCACGATCAGCCCCTCGCTGCCCCGGTACCTGCTGGCCGGCGCGGCGGTCGGCGGCGTGGTCGCCGGTGCCGCGTCGCTCTGGTTCGCCGGGCGGCGGGCC
>NZ_SISL01000712.1:0-2014 GCF_004307965.1 Verrucosispora sp. SN26_14.1
GGCCTGCTCCACCCGGACGCGGTCGAGCCGGCCGTCGCCGAGCGCGGCGACGATCTCGGCGGCGACGGCCTCGACCAGGTCCGCGTCGACCTTGGCGCCGATGCAGAGCAGGTCGGCTCCGGCGGCCAGGGCCCGCACCGCACCCGGTGCGACGCCACCGGCGGCGAGGGTGGCGCCCCGCATCTCCAGCGCGTCGGTGACCACGACGCCGTCGAAGCCGTACCGGTTGCGCAGCAGGTCGGTCAGGACGGCGCGGCTGAAGGTGGCCGGCCCGTCGCCGGTCAGTGCGGGAACCCGGATGTGTGCGGTCATCACGGCCTTCGCCCCGGCCGCGATCACCGCGGCGAACGGTGGCAGGTCGCGCTGGCGCAGGAGGTCGGGCGAGGCGTCCACGGTGGGCAGCTCGTGGTGGGAGTCGGCGATCGTCGCGCCGTGGCCGGGGAAGTGCTTGGCGCAGGCGGCAACTCCGGCGGCCTGGAGCCCGGTGGTCGCCGCCGCCGAGTGGGCGGCCACCCGGACCGGGTCGGCTCCGAACGAGCGGGTGCCGATGACCGGGTTGTCGTCGGCGCTGTTGACGTCGACGGTGGGTGCCAGGTCGACGGTGATGCCCAGGGCGGCCAGCTCCGCGCCGATGGCGTGGTAGACCCGGCGGGTGAGGGCCACGTCGCCGATCGCGCCGAGCGCCGCGTTGCCCGGGTACGGGCTGCCGGTGGCGTGCGCCAGTCGGGTGACGTCACCGCCCTCCTCGTCGACGGCGATCAGCACGTCGGACCGTCCGGCCCGCAGCGCGGCCGTGGCGGCCGCAACCTGCTCCGGCCGATGGATGTTGGTGCCGAACAGGGTGTGCCCGGCCAGCCCCTCGGCCACCAGCTCGACCGCCCAGTCGGGCGGGACCGGCCCCGGGTACGCGGCCAGCAGGGTGCCCAGCGCCAGCCGGCGGAGTCCCGGATCGATCCCCATGGAGGTGTCTCCTCTCGGTGCCGGCCGGTGCGGATCTCGTACCGGGTCGGCCGAGAGCCCTGCTTCCACCCGGCCGATACGCTACGGCTACCCGTTCCAAGGTCGGTTTACTGTTGTCAAAGCTAGATAGTTAGCAAAGTTTACTAATACATGAGGACATGGCATGAGTGCGACCCGGTTGCCCGGCACCCCACGTCTGTTGCGCGCCCTCAACGACCGTGCGGCGCTGGAACTGCTGCTGGAACAGGGGCCGCTGACCCGGGCTCGGCTCGGTGAGCTGACCGGCCTCTCCAAGGTCACCGCATCCCAACTGGTGGAGCGGTTGGAGGAGCGGGGGCTGGTCGCCCGGGTGGGTGAGCAGGCCGGTGGTCGGGGGCCGAACGCCCAGCTCTACGCGGTGCGCCCGGGCAGCGCGCACGTGGTCGGCGTGGACGTCGGGCCGGAGCGTGTGGTGGCCGCCTGCGCCGACATCACCGGCGCGGTGATCGGTCGGGTCGAGCAGTCCACCCGGGACACCGACGACCCGGTCGGCGTCGTGCACAACGCGGTGGTGCAGGTGGCCGGCAGTGCCGGTGCCCAGCTGTCGAGCGTACGGCGGATCGTGCTCGGCACCCCCGGCCTGGTCGACCCGGGCACCGGCGACATCACCTTCGCGTTCAACCTGCCGCGCTGGCACCGGGGTCTGCTCGCCGCGCTCCGCGACGACCTGGACACCCCGGTGGTCTTCGAGAACGACGTGAACCTGGCCGCGGTGGCCGAGGCGCAGTCCGGTGCGGCCCAGGGTCTGTCGGACTTCGTGCTGGTCTGGGTCGGTGCCGGTGTCGGCCTGGCGATCATGCTGGGTGGGCGGCTGCACCACGGCAGCAGTGGCGCGGCCGGCGAGATCGGCTACCTGCCGGTGCCCGGCGCGCCCATCCCGCGCGACGTCTCCCGGCGGGCCAAGCCCGCCTTCCAGCAACTGGCCGGTGCCGACGCGGTCCGCGCGCTGGCCCGCGAGCACGGCTACCCGGACGCCGGGGCCTGTCTATTATACACCTCTCCGCGCCCACGAGAC
>NZ_SISL01000713.1:0-2014 GCF_004307965.1 Verrucosispora sp. SN26_14.1
GGCCGACCCGGCGGACGCGCGGGAGCCGGCGGGGGTGGGCGGGTGACCTCGGTCGAGACCAGCGCGCGACGGTGGCTGCGCTGCTACCGGCCCCGGCCGGCGGCCACCGTGCGACTGGTCTGCTTCCCGCACGCCACCGGCAGCGCGCCGTTCTACCGGAGCTGGGCCCGGGAGCTGCCGGACGACGTCGAGGTGCTGGCGGTGCAGTACCCGGGCCGGCTGGACCGGATCGCCGAGCCCGCGCTGACCGCCATGCCGGTGCTGGCGGACATGGTCACCGACGTGCTCGCGCCCCGGCGTGACCTGCCGATCGCCCTGTTCGGGCACAGCATGGGTGCCGCCGTGGCCTACGAGGTGGCACGCCGGCTGGAGCAGCGGCACGCCGCGCCGCTGGCGCACCTGTTCGTCTCGGGACGGCCCGCGCCGTGCCACCACCGGCCGGGCACCAAACACCTGGGCCCGGACGACGACCTCTGGGACGAGCTGCGCCGACTGGGCGGGACCGACCCGGCAGCGCTGGAGAACCCGCAGCTCCGGTCGGCGTTGCTGCCGACGCTGCGGGCGGACTACCGGCTGATCGAGAGCTACCGCCCGGTCGACGCCGCGCCGTTGGCCACCCCCGTCTCGGCGCTCGTCGGCGACGTGGACACCGAGGCACTGGTGGACGAGGTGGCGGCCTGGGCCGGTTACACCCGGGCCGCCTTCGACCTGACCGTCTTCGACGGCGACCACTTCTATCTGGTGCCGCACCGGACGAAGGTGCTGGCCGGTGTCATCCGGAGCCTCGGCCTGACGTGACCGGGCCCGCCGCCTCGCGCGGCGGGTGCGCGGACGCGTCCAGGTGGCGCCGCCACAACTGGCGCCGCCTCGGCTTGCCGCTGGTGGTACGCGGGATCGTGCCGGACGGCACCGGCACCACGTGCACGTCGGCCGCCGGCACCAGCGGCGCGACCAGGGCGGGGATCCGGGGCAGCCACTCCGGCCGGGGATGTTCCAGGTGGACCACCACGGTCGGGGCCCCCGCCACCAGGCCGAGCACGGTGGCCAGCCGTCCGGGCGGCACGTCCAGGGCCGCGCCGAGCACCGCGTCGACGTCCTCGGCGAACACCGTCCGGCCGTGGACCTTGAGGCTGTCGCCGAGGCGGCCCAGCACGAAGAGGTGCCCGTCCCGCAGGAACCCGGCGTCCCCGGTGCGGACCGTGCCGTCGAAGGACGGGCCGCCCGCGTACCCGTCGGCGACCGACGCGCCACCGACGACGATCTCACCGACCGTCCCGTCGTCGACCGGCTGGCCGTCGTCGTCCACCACCGCGATCCGGGCCCCGGTGACCGGGCCGCCGCAGCCCACCACGGGTACGCCGTCCGGGCCGGGCACCTGCCGCCACCCGGTCCGCAGCGGCAGCCCGGTCACCGCCAGCGTCGCCTCCGCCAGCCCGTACGCGGGCAGCAGCGCCTCCCGGCGCAGCCCGTGCGGGGCGAGCAGGTCGGCGAAGGCGGTCAGGGTGGCCGGTGGGATCCGTTCGGCGCCGACGATGACCGCCCGCCACTGCCGGAAGTCCAGCCCGGCGAGCTGCTCCGGGCGGACCCGCCGCAGCACGTGCGCCAGCCCGAAGCCGGGCATCGCGGTCAACCGGGCCCCGGCGCGACCGAAGCACTCCAGGTACCGGCTCGGCCGGCGGACGAACTCCGCCGGGGTGAGCAGCCACAGGTCGGCGCCGGTGACGACCGGTGCCAGCAGGCACCCGACCAGGCCCATGTCGTGGTGCACCGGCAGCCACGAGGCGGTCGCGTCGTCGGGCGTCATCTCCAGCCAGTCCCGGACGGCCGCGATGTTGGCCTCCAGGGCGGTCCGTGGCACGCGCACCCCGCGTACCGCCCCCGTGGTGCCGGAGGTGAACTGGAGCAGCGCTACCCGGGCCGGCGCCACCTCCATCGGCGCCGTCGCCTCGGCGGGCAGGTCCGCGACGTCGACGGAGGACCCCCTGTCTCTTATCCACATCGGCCGATGCCGACG
>NZ_SISL01000714.1:0-1958 GCF_004307965.1 Verrucosispora sp. SN26_14.1
GGCCGGACCCACCGAGGTGGGTCCGGCCCCTGCCGGGCGGCCGCACCGCGCCCGGTCAGCCCTTCACCGCGCCGGTGATCACACCCTTGGTGAAGTGCCGTTGCACGAACGGATAGATGATCACGGCGGGGATGACCGTCACGATCACCACGGCCATCTTGACCGCGAGCGTCGGCGGGTACGCGGTCACGCCGGGCAGGCTCACCGACGCGCCGGAGACGTTCGGTGACTGTCCGGCCAGGATGTAGCTCTGCAGCACCCGCTGGATCGGGAACTTGTCGTTGGAGTCGATGTAGAGCACCGCGTTGAAGTACGCGTTCCAGTAGCCGACCGCGTAGAAGAGGCCGACCACGGCGATCACCGCCTTGGACAGCGGCAGCACGATCCGGGTGAGGATGCGCACTTCGCCCGCGCCGTCGATGCGGGCGCTGTCGAGCAGTTCGGCCGGCACGTTCATGAAGAACGCGCGGATCACCACCAGGTTGAACACGCTGATCGCGCTGGGCAGGATCAGTGACCAGATGCTGTCCTTGAGACCCAGGCCGGTCACCACCAGATAGCTCGGCACCAGCCCCGGGAAGATCAGGAACGTCAGCAGGAAGTAGAACAGCAGTCCACGGTGGCCGACCGAACCGGGCCGGGACAGCCCGTACGCGGCCAGCATGGTGAGCAGCAGGCTGACCGTGGTGCCGAGCACGGTCACCAGGGTGCTGATCCACACCGCTCGGGTGACGTCACCGCCGCTGAAGATGGTGATGTACGCCGACGGGTCGATCTCCCGGGGGATGACGACCATGCCGCCCGCGTCGTCGATGGTGCCGCGCGAGGCGAGACTGGTGACCAGCACCGCCCAGAGCGGCACCAGCACCGCCGCGACCAGCAGGGTGAGCACGACGCCCTTGCCGATGGTCAGGGACGTCGAGGGGCGGCCCGCCCACACCGGACGACCGGGGTGGCGTCGCCGGGGCGGCGGTCCGGGTGGCCCCGCCGTCGTCGGTGCCACGGGCACCGGTCCGGCACCACTGAGCTGCGCGGTCATGATTTCGCGTACACCCCCTGCTCGCCGAGCCGGTGCGCGACCTTGTTCGCGGTGATGATCAGCGCCAGGCCGACCACCGCCTTGAACAGGCCCGCCGCGGCGCCGAGTCCCCACTGCTGGGTACTGATCGCCTGGTAGTAGACGAAGGTGTCGAGCACTTCCGCGGCCTCCCGGCCGACCGCCTCACGTTGCAGGATGAACTGCTCGAAGCCGACCGAGAGCGCGTCGCCGAGCCGCATGATGAGCAGCAGCACGATCACCGGACGCAGACCGGGCAGGGTGATGTGCCACAGTCGCCGCCACCGCCCGGCGCCGTCGGCCGCCGCCGCCTCGTACAGGTTCTGGTCGATCGCGGAGAGCGCGGCCAGGAAGACGATCGCGCCCCAGCCCAGGTCCTTCCAGACCGCCTCGGCGGTGACCAGCACGATGAACGTGTCCGGGTTGGTCATGATCTCCCAGGGCTGCATACCGGCCTGGCGCATCTCCTGGGCCAGCAGCCCGGCCCCGCCGAACATCTGCACGAAGAACGTCACCACCAGCACCCAGCTGAAGAAGTGCGGCAGGTAGACGACGCTCTGCACGAATCCGCGCAGCCGCCCGGAGACCACGCTGTTGAGGATGAGCGCCAGCAGGATCGGCAGCGGGAAGAAGAACACCAACTGGAAGGCGGTGATGCTCAGCGTGTTGCGGACCGCGTCCCAGAACAGCGGGTCGCGGAAGAGTGCCTCGAAGTTGCCGAAGCCGATCCACTCGCTGTTGAGGAACGCGTCCAGCGGGTCGTCGCCGACGAACGGGTTGTAGTCCTGGAAGGCGATGACGTTGCCCAGCGTGGGCAGGTAGTGGAAGACCAGCAGCAGCAGCGCCGCCGGGGCGGCCATCGCCAGCAGCGGCCAGTCGCGGCGCAGCCGGGCCCGCAGGC
>NZ_SISL01000715.1:0-1957 GCF_004307965.1 Verrucosispora sp. SN26_14.1
GCGCTGCCGCCCGGCGGGGTCCCGGTGCCGCAGGAGTGGCGGCCGCCCCGTCAGCGTGCTCCACAGCCCGAACCGGTCCGGGGGCGCCCGGAACCGGAGCCGTACGGGCGGCGGCACCAGGCCGAGGAGCCCGGCTACGACCGGCAGGGCTACGAACCCGACCGGGGTCGCTGGCGCTGACCGGTCGCCGGCCTACTTGTCGATGTCGCCGACCACGAAGAACATCGAGCCGAGAATGGCGATCAGGTCCGGCACCAGGCAGCCCGGCAGCAGCGTGGCGAGTGCCTGCACGTTCGCGTACGACGCGGTGCGCAACTTGAGCCGCCACGGCGTCTTCTCACCCCGCGACACCAGGTAGTAACCGTTGATGCCGAGCGGGTTCTCCGTCCAGGCATAGGTGTGACCCTCGGGCGCCTTGAGCACCTTCGGCAGCCGGGTGTTGATCGGCCCGGTGAGCCGGTCCACCCGGTCGAGGCACTGTTCGGCCAGGTCCAACGAGGCGTACACCTGGTCGAGGAGGACCTCGAAGCGGGCGTGGCAGTCGCCGGTGGTGCGGGTGACCACCGGCACGTCGAGCTGGTCGTAGGCGAGGTACGGCTCGTCGCGGCGTAGGTCCAGGTCCAGCCCGGAGGCCCGGGCGACCGGCCCGGAGGCGCCGAACGCGGCGGCGTCGGCGGCGGAGAGCACCCCCACCCCGACGGTCCGGGCCAGGAAGATGTCGTTGCGCCGGATCAGATTGTCCAGGTCGGGCATTCGACGGCGTACCTCGCCGACGGCGGCGCGGGCCCGCCCGGTCCAACCGGACGGCACCTCCTCCTTCAGGCCGCCCACCCGGTTGAACATGTAGTGGATCCGCCCGCCGGAGACCTCCTCCATCACCGTCTGGAGCGTCTCCCGTTCCCGGAAGGCATAGAACATCGGCGTGATCGCGCCGATCTCCAGCGGGTACGAGCCGAGGAACATCAGGTGGTTGAGCACCCGGTTCAGCTCGGCCAGCGCCATCCGCAGCCAGGTGGCCCGCTCCGGCACCTCCATACCCATCAGCCGTTCGACCGCGAGCACCACGCCCAACTCGTTGGCGAAGGCGGAGAGCCAGTCGTGCCGGTTGGCCAGCACTATGATCTGCCGGTAGTCGCGTACCTCGAACAGCTTCTCCGCGCCCCGGTGCATGTAGCCCACGATGGGCTCGGCGGCGATCACCCGTTCGCCGTCGAGGACGAGCTTGAGCCGCAGCACACCGTGGGTGGAGGGGTGCTGCGGCCCGATGTTGAGCACCATGTCCGTGCCGAGCTGCTCCCCACCGGTGCCCGCCACCAGCCCGGCACCGGTGCCGACGGTCAGCTCGTGCAGGTCGCCCGTGGTCATGCCCGCCATCGTGCCATGAACGTCAGGACCACAGTGGCAGCCGGTCCACGGCCAGCCCGACCGGCTGCCAGAGCCACAGATGCCCGCCGAGCCCGGCCGGATCGGTCAGTTCGGCCGCCGCCGTCGCCTCGGCCAGCGCCCGCACGTACCCGGCCGGATCCTGGTAGGCCAGGCTCAACGGTGGTCGCCCGCCGTCGGCCCCGAGCGCCCGCAGCCCCTCCCGCTGAGTCCCCAGGGAGTACGCACACCGCGCGACCCGCTCACCGGCAGAGGCGACCGAGTCCATGGCGACGTGCGCCGTCACGTCACACGACCCGTCCGGCACCGGTGGCACCTGTCGCCCACCTCGGTACCCGGTCAACGACCCCTCGAAGGGCCGGCTCGTACGCAGGTGCCCGTAGTCCACCGCGACGGCCAGCCCACGCTCGACGTGGCCTACCGCAGCGGCCCACGCCTCGTCCCGGCTCCGCCCGATCTCGGCGCGCTCGACGGCCTGGCCGCGGTTGGTGGGGGTGCCGTCCGTGGGGGTGCGGTCCGTGGGGGTTTCCGGGCAGCCCGACCGGCTCCGGGCGGTCAGGCTTGATCCCTGCGC
>NZ_SISL01000716.1:0-1948 GCF_004307965.1 Verrucosispora sp. SN26_14.1
GGCGGTGGCGGCGCAGCGCGCGGCGACCCGTTCCCGGGCGATGGTCCGCGCCGCGCTCGACGACGGCCAGGAGCTTCTCGGCCTCAACGAGGTGTACGTCGGCCACGCCTCCCACCAGTCCGCCCGCTACCTGCTCTCGGTGCCCGTGGAGGGGCGGGAGCGCCGGGAACGGCACTCCTCCTCCGGCGTGGTGGTGGGCAGCGGTACGGGCGCGACCGGCTGGTGCGCGTCCATCGCGCGGGACCGTCCGGGGGCGCCGCGCCCACCCGCGCCGGAGGAGGCGGCCCTGTGCTGGTTCGTCCGGGAGGCGTGGCCGTCCCCGGTGACCGGGGTGAGTCTCACCGCCGGCCGCCTCGACGACGGCGACCGGCTGGAGTTGACCGCCGAGTCCGACGGTCTGGTGGTCTTCGCCGACGGGCTGGAGGCCGACCGGCTCACGCTCGACTGGGGGCAGCGCCTCACCGTCGACGTCGCACCCCGCCGACTCACCCTGGTCGAGCCGTGAGGCGGTCAGCCGTCGTCGGCGAGACGGTGCCGGTTCGCCTCGATCCAGGCGTCCAGGGCGGCCGGGTCGTCCGGGTCGACGCCGTCGGCCATCAACTGGGCGACGGCGGCGGTCGCCGGGCTGCGCCGCTCACCGGTGGCATAGAGCCGGACGAACTCCGGCACCATCTCCTCGATCGCGGTGTCCGTCGCGCTCGCCCCCGACTGCGGCAGTCCCCGCTTGCGGGCCGCGTACGCGGTGAAGGCGCGCAACACCCGGGGCAGCATCGCCGCGTCGTCCATGTCCAACACGGCCCGCCGGTGCACCCAGTCGAGCAGGAACAGCCCGGCCACGGTGGGGCTCCACCGCAGCGGGTCGGCGTCCGGGAAGGTGGCCGCGTGGTCGAGCAGCAGGCCCAGGCAGAAGTGCAGGGAGGCGAGATCCCCGCCGTCGATGGTGTCCAACCCGGCCTGCGCCGCCTCCGGCGAGGCCAGGAAACGCCGGATCAGGTCGGACCGCTCGGCCTCCGACAGCGGCTCGCCGTCGCCCCGATCCGGTGCCGACGGGGTGGCCGGTAGCACCGCCAGTCGGGCACCGACCAGGGCACGGTCGGTGGCCAGCGAGCCCGCGCCGGGCAACTGCCCCAGACCGTCGGTCACCGCCAGGTGCCGGCCCACCTCGGCACGCATCCGGGTCGGGTCCTCCTCCCGGAACCAGGTCAGCTCGTCGTCGGCGCAGAGCTGCCGGACCTGGTCGAGGATCCGCGCGGCCGGCCCGCCGACGAAGACGTCCTTGGTGATGCCGATGTTGTGGTCGACCAGGGCCACCAGCGCGTGCTCCGGGCCGCCGGTGGCGTCGTCGTAGGCGAAGGTGGCCAGGTAGGAGGTCTGGTCGCCGTACACGTCGCCGTACGCCCAGGTGCCGGTGAGGTGCACCTTGCCGAGCTGGCCGGACCAGGCCGGTGCGGTGGCGCCCGGGCGTACCCGGTCGGCGCCGGTGGCGTCCGGGACCAGGGCGGCGAAGACCGCGCGGACGGTGGTCGCCGCGGCGGTCCGTCGTCGCGAGGTGGCGGCGAGGAACCCGCCCACGAACTCGCGTATCGCCGTCTCTCGGTCGGTCTCGGCCACCTCGTAGACGCTGCCCAGCAGCGCCGCGCCGAGCATCTCCGCGTCCAGCGCCGTATCGAGCTTGGTCACGTCGCGAGCGGCGTGCAGCACCGCGTCGTAGGGGGTCTGTGGCGTGGCCATGACCCGACACTACGCCGCCGCTCGCGCGGGCAGGTGCCGAGCCAACCGACCGGCGTGGCCGGGGCGCCGGCGCTCAGCGGTGCCGGGCGACCTCCAGCACGGTGCGGGCGTCGGCGTGCGCGGCGATGACGGCACGCACCGGCGACAGCACGTACTCCTCGCCGACCTGGCTCATCGCCCTGGTCAGCCGGGCCTCGGCCCGGCGGCGCGCCCGGCC